>CAYNZI010000252.1:0-4811 GCA_964401565.1 uncultured Spongiibacteraceae bacterium | reverse complement strand
TGTTGATGACTTCAAACCATTCACCGTAACCGTCGCTTACCGCAGCAGGGTTCGCCATGACTTCCGTAATTAATAGGTCGCCAGCTGATAAGTCGTCTACTGTGAGTAAAGCGGAGAGTGAGTGGGGGCTTGTGTAACACAGTAAACAAGCGGAGAGAGTTACAATATAACGATTGCCTTGCGGCAAGAAAAACGCAGATATTTTCATTATCATAATCCTTATGATGATTGAATAGTCCATTAGTGTCTGATTCAGACAGTCTAAATATAACAGAGAAACCGTTTATGAGTATAGGTCGGGCGTGTAAAATTCGACTGATTTTTGGAAAGATTATTGAGAGAGGAGAGGAGAGGAAGGCTAGTTGACAAGCCTTCCTGTTAACGTCTTGCTAGTGTATTGCCAGCTTGTGTATACCTGATACGCCGGTATATCCATCCCACTGGTCTGTTCGGCCTTCGCGCCAGCCTGTCAACCATTGCTGGCGAACATCGCCATTATCATGAGGGCAGTTTTCTTTATGTCGACCGCTGGAACCCGCCTGGTAGCCTTTAGAAAATGCGCGTTCAGTCATATCACGTTTTTGTCTTCTCATTGATTAAGCCTCGTTCTAATTCTTGGAATTATTAACAAATCACTTTCCTACCGGGTAAATCCAAACTCAGTCTGGTTACAGGTAGTTTCATTTAGAGAGTCAAGTTCTGCGTACTATGGTCCTGTGTTTCCATTCAATGAATGGTTATTGTTAGTAGTGGTTCTGGGCAGGAGTTGATAGAATCCCGCTGCACCAGAACCATCATCTAAGCAAATCAACAGCCCCTTGTCGACTACTGAATTATTCGGTATTGATGGTGGCACACGGGTAGTCTAGTTATCTGGATATAGCCTTTAAAAAACAAATACTTAGAGCTGGTTAAAATGTAAACTATACCATCGGGTTATGCGGGTTCGTATTGTTATCACCATATAATCTAAGACGTTATTCCAACAGGCCCAGTAACTATGTCACCGCTAAAACCTTCAATTCCAACCCAATCATTCTTTGCGAGTTGCCCCAAAGGCTTAGAAACCTTGCTGTTAGAAGAACTGAAATCTTTGGGTGCGGACAACGCTAAAGAGACGGTAGCCGGCGTCTATTTTGATGGGCCGCTGGAAATGGTCTATCGCAGTTGTTTGTGGTCGAGACTGGCCAACCGGATTCTGATGCCACTGGCAACAACGGCCTGCCATAATGTCGATGAGTTGTATGAGGGGGTGAAAAGTATTGAGTGGGACCGTCATTTATCGCTTGATGGGACTTTTGCTATCGATTTTTCGGGATCCCTGCCTGGCTTAAAGCATGATCATTTTGCTGCGCTGAAAGCAAAAGATGCAATTGCAGACTATTTTACTGAGCGGATGGGACGTCGGCCCAACGTTGATCGCGATACACCAGCGGTGCGAATTAATATTAGGGTTAGCAAAGGAAAGTTGGTGACTAGTATCGATATGTCCGGCGATAGCTTGCATCGTCGGGGATATAGGCAAAGTGGAGGAGCCGCGCCACTAAAGGAAAATTTGGCGGCGGCGATATTATTACGAGCAGATTGGCCGGGCATGGCTGCCAAAGGTGGAGTGTTGCTGGATCCCATGTGCGGTTCTGGCACGTTGTTGATTGAAGGCGCTTTGATGATGGCTGATATTGCGCCGGGACTATTGCGAACCTATTGGGGGTTTAGTGGTTGGTTAGGGCACGACGAGATGCTTTGGCAGAGGCTGTTGCAGGAAGCGAAGACGCGTCGTGAGGCTGCTTTTGAACGCCAGTGGCCCGAAATTCGTGGATACGATGCCAGTCCCAAGTCTATCGACATCGCCGAAGAGAATATTGAGGCAGCTGGTTTAACGGGGCGCGTGCGGGTTATCCGAAAAGAGCTTGCGCGGTTTGCCAAACCGACCCATGTTGCGATCGACCAAGGTCTGGTCGTCACTAACCCACCCTATGGCGAACGTCTCGGCGAGGAGGCGTCTTTGATTCATCTCTATCGGCATCTTGGCCAAACGCTGAGACGAGAGTTTCAGGGATGGTCGGCGGCTGTTTTCACGGGTAATCCCGATTTGGGTAAGCAAATGGGGCTGCGCAGCAATCGGCAGTATCAGTTATTCAATGGGGCGATAGCGGCTAAGTTATTAACATTTAAAGTTGAGCCAGAGTTTTTTGTCAATGACCCCTCCCGATCAGCAGAAGCCCCTGTAGTTGAAGGCGGAGCTAGTAGCGATTCACTAACCATAGACATGTTATCGCCGGGCGCACAGATGATTGCTAATCGCTTGCGGAAAAACCGCAAGCAATTGCAGAAGTGGCTCAAGAAAAATGAAATCAGTTGTTTTCGACTTTACGATGCCGATATGCCCGAATATGCCGTGGCTGTTGATTACTATGAGGGCTGGGTTCACGTTGCAGAATATGCAGCTCCCTCAAAGGTAAAACCTGAGGCAGCTGAGCAACGCCTGCAAGAGGTGATGGCGGCGATACCGGTAGCGTTAGACATTGACCCCAAATTGGTTGTGTTAAAGCAGCGCAGTCGTCAAAAAGGCACCAATCAATATCGAAAGCATGATGATAGCAATGAATTCTTCGAAGTGAAGGAGGGGCAGGCTAAGCTCCTAGTTAATATAAAGGATTACATTGATACCGGTCTGTTTTTAGATCACCGCCCCGTGCGGTTGCACATCGCCGAAAAGGCAAAGGGTAACAGGTTCTTGAATTTGTTCTGTTATACCGCGACGGCTAGCGTTCACGCAGCACTGGCCGGAGCTACATTTACCGATAGCGTTGATCTGTCGGCCACCTACCTCGAATGGGCCAATAAGAATCTTTCCTTGAATGGTTTTAGTGATACGGCACATCGTACGATCCGCGCAGATGTGCTGGAATGGCTAAAAACCTGTGACAATCACTATGATTTGATTTTGTTGGATCCACCGACATTTTCCAACTCAAAGAAAATGACGGAAACGTTAGATGTACAGAGAGACCATGTACAGTTGATCAAGAACTCAATGAACTTGCTTTCCCGGGATGGTCAGTTGATATTTTCAAACAATCAACGGAAATTTGAATTGGACGATGAGGCGTTGACAATGTTTAATATTGAAAACAAAACTGACTGGTCAATTGATAAGGACTTCCGGCGGTCTCGGAAAATACACCATTGTTATTTCATCAGCCATAAAAATAAATAACCTCGACGGCGAGGTTATCGAGTTCGTTTCTGAGGGCGCTGGGCGCGGTTTTTTCGTGTTTTAGCCCCGCCAGCCAATTTCTTTCTCGGAGAATTTTCCAGTGTGTTGGTGCCGTTACCCGCTCTCGGTGGTAATCCAGTATGCTGAGTGAGCATTTTCTGACCTTGGGGCGGCTGCCAGCTGCGAGGTTGGCGAGATGGCACCAGATGTTTTTTACCTTGTCCAATGAGATCAGATCGCCCCATTTTATTCAACGCTTCACGCAGTATCGGCCAGTTATCGGCATCGTGATAACGCAAAAAAGCTTTGTGTAATCGTCGATGTGTCAGACCTTTTGGTGTAGTGACAGTATTGCTATTGCGCCCGACTTTTTTCAGCGGGTTTTTCCCCGAATAATACATGGCTGTAGCAGAGGCCATCGGTGAAGGGTAGAAGGCCTGAACTTGGTCAGCTCGGAAATCGTTGCTTTTTAACCACAGGGCAAGATTCATCATGTCTTCGTCAGTCGTGCCGGGGTGAGCCGCGATAAAATAGGGGATCAAGTACTGCTTTTTACCCGCTTCAATGGAATATTTTTCAAACATTTTCTTAAAACGATTGTAGGTGCCCATGCCCGGTTTCATCATTTTGGACAGGGGGCCGCTTTCGGTGTGCTCTGGTGCAATCTTTAAGTACCCACCGACGTGGTGAGTAACGAGCTCCCGGACGTACTCGGGCGTCTCCACTGCCAGGTCATACCGCAGTCCCGACGCAATAAGCACCTTCTTGATACCGGGAAGCTCTCTGGTTTCGCGGTATAAATCGACTAGCGACAGTTGATCTGTATCGAGACTCTTGCAAATACTGGGGTAAACGCACGACAGGCGCCGACAACTTTGTTCGATTTTTTTACTTTTGCAATTTAGCCGCCACATATTAGCCGTGGGGCCACCAAGGTCAGAAATAACACCGGTAAAACCTGGGGTTTTATCACGAATGTTTTCTACTTCACGAAGAATGGACTCTTTTGACCGGCTTTGAATAATACGCCCTTCGTGTTCGGTGATCGAACAAAAGGTACAACCGCCAAAGCAGCCACGCATGATATTGACCGAGAATCGAATCATTTCGAACGCTGGTATTTTTGCGTCACCGTAGCTAGGGTGGGGGACCCTTTGGTAGGGCAAATCGAATACTGCGTCCATCTCTTCTGTCGATAATGGAATAGGTGGCGGGTTTAGCCATACTTCACGTTCACCATGGCGCTGTACCAAGGCTCTGGCGTTACCTGGGTTTGTCTCCAAATGCAGCACGCGAGACGCGTGGGCATAATATATCGGACCATTCTTTACTGTTTCATAGGACGGTAGGCGAATGACGGTTGTGGCTGAGTCTAGTTTGCTTTTTCTGGCGTTGAGCGGATCGATAATAGTTACTGTTTGAATATCACCGCTGGACGTGGTTTTGTCTTTTTCACAATCCTCGCTGCCGCCACTTTCACTAACGAGGTAGGGGTTTTTGTTGGTTTCAATTTTCCCTGGAGCATCTATCTGGGTTGAGTCAATGACAGTCCAGCCATCAGGTACCCTTTTGCGTACAAATGCGGTACCCC
>CAYNZI010000251.1:0-4827 GCA_964401565.1 uncultured Spongiibacteraceae bacterium | reverse complement strand
CCGGGACGCGGGTGTAGAGCTGCGAGTATGCGAGCGCATTCAGACTATTCTAACCGACTGCAAAGCAGCAACGGAAGAGGATTGGAGTACGGAGTATCTGGCGCCCATTCTGTCGATTAAAATGGTTGACGATCTAGATCAGGCAATCGAGCACATTAATCACTACAGTTCGCAGCATACCGATACTATCGTGACGGAGAATTATACAAGTGGACGCCGATTTCTGCGGGAAGTGGATTCCAGTTCGGTCATGATTAACGCGTCAACTCGTTTTGCTGACGGTTTCGAATATGGGCTGGGGGCAGAAATAGGTATTTCTACCGACAAAATTCATGCCCGTGGCCCGGTTGGGTTGGAAGGTCTGACCTCGCAAAAATATATCGTGTTGGGTGATGGCGAGATCAGGGAATAACCACGTGTTCTTTTTTCGCGGTAACCCATGAAGACCATTGCCATTTTTGGCGGAACTTTTGACCCAATACATAATGGTCATTTGCAATCGGCGCTTGAGTTAAAGCGGCAATTGCAACTGGATCAGGTGCGGTTGTTACCCTGTCATCGTCCCCCTCATCGAGATACTCCCGGTTGCAGTAGCTCGCAACGATTGGAGATGGTGCAGTTGGCTGTCGCGGGCACCGACTTAATCGTTGATGATCGTGAGATGTTACGGCCGGGGTTGTCTTATAGTGTCGATACGCTGGAACAATATCGGCGTGAGTTTGGCGATGCAGTCTCTCTCTGTTGGGTTATGGGGACTGACGCTTTTGCTCATTTTGATCGCTGGCATCGTTGGCAGGACTTTTTATCACTGGCGCATATCATTGTGATAAGCAGGCCAGATGCGCCGCTGCCAACGGCGGGCCCAATTGCCGAGTTGGCGGCGCGGCATCAGCTTACTGATGAATCTGATTTGCAGGTTAGGCCGAGTGGCTCAATTTTATTCGTAACATTACAACCTTATCCGATTTCAGCAACGGGTATTCGTGCGGCAATAGCCAGCGAAAAAAAGGTAGCGCGATTTTTACCCGCTGCAGTACTAAACTATATTCATGTTCATCAGCTTTATCAGTGATGAATTGATTCACCCCCGAGGACACTCTTAGACTAATGAAAGCAGAAAAAATTAAAGACTTAGCGTTGGAAGCGCTGGATGACTTGAAAGCCAAGGATATTATCACCCTTGATGTTAGGGAAATGACCGACGTTACCGACTACATGGTGATTTGCACCGGCACATCAAACCGCCATGTTAAATCGCTGGCGGAAAATGTTGCGCTGGATTTAAAGCACAAAGGTTGCCAGCCGATGGGTATTGAAGGGGTGGACCATTCTTCGGAATGGGCGCTGGTGGATTTTGGTGAGGTTGTTGTTCATGTGATGCTGCCAGACACTCGCGAGTTTTATGACCTGGAGCGATTGTGGTCAATTCCTGCGGTTTAATCGTTAGGTCACTCGAGCGCACATAAACCTATGCGTATTCGCTTACTTGCCGTTGGAACCAAAATGCCTAAGTGGGTAGAACAGGGCGTCGATGAATATTGCAAGCGCTTGCCCTCCGAGTTAAAGCTGGAAGTGAAGGAGATTGCTTTAGGTAAACGTGGAAAAGGAGCGGATATTCGGCGGGCGATCGCTAGCGAGGGCCAGAAAATGCTGGCGGCGATAAGCGATCGTGACCGGGTGGTAGCACTCGACGTTAAAGGTAAGCCCTGGAGTACGGAGCAACTGGCAAGTCATTTACGTGATTGGCAGTTGGGTGGTGATAACATTAGTCTGTTGGTTGGCGGCCCCGATGGCTTGGCGGAAGAATGCCTTGCGAGAGCCGATCAACGCTGGTCACTGTCAGCATTGACCTTGCCACACCCATTGGTAAGAATTGTATTGGCCGAGCAGCTTTATCGCGCCTGGACAATCAATAATAATCATCCCTATCATCGCTGATGGAATTCATACTGGAATAATGTCAGGCCAAATATCTCTAAAAGATACCTACACTGAACGACGAACATATTTTGCGCGGACAATCGTTGTTGGCATATTCGTTGTTGCCTTACTGTCGCTATTGGTAGTCCGGTATTTTTCCCTTCAAATTACTCAGCACGATATTTACGTGACCCAATCGGATCGCAACAGAGTTCAGTTACAGCCGGTGCCTCCCAAGCGCGGATTGATTTACGATCGCAACGGTGTGTTACTGGCTGAAAATCGTCCCAGTTACAGTCTGACTATTGTCAAGGAGCACGTTGATAGTCTCGATGAAACCATTGTATTGCTACAGCAACTCATTGAGATTGATGACGACCATATTAAGAAATTCCAACGCCTGCTGACACGTCGTCGACCTCATGCCGCGGTGCCTTTAAAATTGAAATTGACTGAAGAAGAGATCGCCATTGTATCGGTGAATCGTTATCGATTGCCGGGTGTGGATGTTGAAGCGCAGCTGGCCAGGCACTACCCACAGGGTGAATTGTTTACCCATGTGTTGGGGTATGTTGGTCGAATCAGTGAAAAGGAACAATTTGAAATAGACGAAGTTAATTACAGTGGGACTAACGAAATAGGAAAAATAGGGCTCGAGCAGTTTTATGAAAAGGAGCTTCATGGTGAGGTCGGTAGCCAAAATGTTGAGACCAATGCTCGCGGTCGTGTTTTAAGAGTTTTGGAGCGGACTGACCCAGAGCCGGGCCAGGATATCACCTTGCATATCGATGCTTATGTGCAAAAAGTTGCCCACGAAGCACTGGGTGATTATCGCGGATCAGTGGTTGCTATTGACCCGAAAACAGGTGGTATTATCGCGATGGTGAGCACGCCCAGTTTCGATGCCAATATGTTTGTTGGTGGTATTAGCAGTAAAAATTATAATGCGTTGCTTCAGTCGCCGGATCGTCCGCTGGTTAATCGCTCGTTGCAGGGGCAATATGCGCCGGGGTCAACGATAAAACCTATATTTGGTTTGGCTGGTTTGCACTACGGCGTGGTGACTCCTGAGTCGGTGGTCCGCGATCCCGGTTGGTATCTTCTCCCGGGCGATAAATCAAAGCGTCGATACCGAGACTGGACCTGGAAAACACGGCGAACAGGGCATGCAAAGTATGTCTCAATGGAGCAGGCTATCGCCGAATCTTGTGATACGTATTTTTATGACCTCGCGCACCAGTTGGGTATAGACCGCATGCATGATTTCAGTAAGCCGTTTGGGTTTGGTTCGAAGCTGGGAATAGACATTACCAATGAGCGCAGTGGGCTGCTGCCCTCCAGAGAGTGGAAGCGACGCTATAAACGATTGCCGTGGTATCCCGGTGAAACGATTAGTGTGGGAATAGGGCAGGGTTATTTGTTGGTTACACCACTCCAGTTAGCAGCAGGCATTGCCGCATTGGCTAATCGAGGCGTACATTTTTCACCGCGCTTGCTAAAAAGTAAGAATGGCGTGGAAATTCCTGCTCCGCAATTGCCCTTGATAAAAGTTGAGGATAAACATTGGGATTTTATTCACCACGCCATGAGTCAGGTTGTCCATGGGGCGCGGGGTTCGGCCAAAGCGATTAGTCGTGGAGCCAAGTATAGAATGGGTGGGAAAACCGGGACTGCGCAAGTGATTGGAATTGCCCAGGATGCGGAATATGACACGGATAAAATTGCTGCTCGTCATCGGGATAATGCTCTTTTTGTTGGTTTTGCGCCACTTGAAAGCCCCAAAATAGTGGTGGCGGTCATTATAGAAAATGGTGAGAAAAGTAGCCGCGCGGCACTAATTGCGCGAAAAGTACTCGACGCTTATCTCATCGATCAACATATGTTAGACGACACCATTTTGAATGACAAAAGTGCGGACGACAAAGCTGTGGGTGGTGAGGTGCTGGGTTGGCGTGATTTGGGCAGCGGTCGGTCCGTAGCGATAAGCAGGTAAGGGATGAATTCTACAATTTACACAGCAGTGGTTGAATTTTGAATCAAACTGATTTTGTTCGGCAAATGCCGGGACAGTCCACGGACCTTGCTCGTCGAGTGAGTATATGGCAGCGTGTGCATATTGATCCGATACTGTTACTTTTATTGTTGGCTCTTACGGTATTTGGGTTGGTCGTGTTGTATAGCGCAGGGAATCAAAATAGCGCAATTCTTGTTCGGCAGGGGCGATTTTTGTTGATAGCCTATATTGGTATGATTGCTATTGCGCAATTCAATGTAGAGCGCATCAGGCGATTGGCACCGCTGGCCTATGTGGTGGGTGTGTTGTTGCTAATCGCTGTGCCGCTAGTGGGTGTTGGTGCAAAAGGCGCGCAGAGATGGTTGAGTTTAGGGGGATTCCGGTTTCAGCCCTCAGAAGTGATGAAGTTGGTGGTGCCAATGGCTGCAGCTTGGTATTTTTCATCACGGGCGTTACCTCCCCGCTTTAAATACATACTCGTTAGTTTGGCCATGATTGCAGTGCCCACGTTCTTAATTGCCCGGCAGCCTGATTTAGGTACATCTATTTTGATAGCGGCATCGGGGCTGTTCGTGTTGTTCTTGTCGGGGATTGGCTGGCGCTTTATTTTTGGCGCTATCGGCTTTGCGCTGTGTTCAGCATGGCCCATGTGGCAGTTTGTATTACTGGATTACCAGCGCACTAGAATTCTTACTTTACTAAACCCTGAAAGCGATAAACTGGGCGCCGGCTGGAATATTATTCAGTCGAAAACAGCCATTGGTTCCGGCGGCTGGGATGGTAAAGGATGGACGAATGGAACTCAGTCGCAATTGGATTTTTTGCCGGAGAGTCACACGGATTTTATCATTGCGGTACTGGCTGAAGAGTGGGGTTTGCAGGGGGTATTGGTT
>CAYNZI010000250.1:0-4828 GCA_964401565.1 uncultured Spongiibacteraceae bacterium | reverse complement strand
TCGAGAGCTAACAACGCTTATTGAAAGACGTGGAAAACCCGAGATGATTGTCAGCGATAACGGCACCGAACTGACCTGTAACGCTGTTTTGGGCTGGTGTTCTGACCGCAAGATCAATTGGCATTACATTGCGCCTGGAAAGCCAATGCAGAACGGGTTCGTTGAAAGCTTCAACGGGCGGATGAGGGACGAGCTGCTCAACGAAACCATGTTCCGAAACCTCGCCCATGCGCGGATCGTAATTCGGGATTGGGCGCATGACTACAACACAAACCGCCCACACTCAGCGCTTGGATATGAAACACCAGAAGCCTTCGCCAGCCACCTGATTTCCGCAACCGTCTGCCACGCTACGCCACATGAAAGCTCCGCGCGGCAGACGGTTGCTAAACTTGCGCCCAAGGGCGTATCAACTGGAAAGGCTCTCGTTCAGGCTGGATGACAATTCAGGGGCAGGTCAATCAACACAGATTTTGGGAATAGTGGATTTTGAACTCCACATAGCTGCGGTTATGAAAAAAAGACCTGGAGCAAGAATTATGCGCACAACGCAAGTTGATTTGCACCACAATGTAGCCCGATTTGGATGGCATCTAGTTTTAGCAGATGGAACGACTCTTCCAGAGGGCATCGACATAGTGTGGCTTAATTCAGGGCAAAACCTGTTGTCGGGGATTCTGGGTTTCTTCGGCCCGTTAAAACAAATCTAAGGAAACAGTATCCGATTTATTTGGTCATCAGCTGCGCCGAGGTCTGCATCTGCGGATCACTTTGGCCTTGAAGAGTCCGTTGATGGATTCTGCCAGAGCATTGCCAGACGAGTCTCCAACACTTCCGACTGATGCTTCAATACCAGCTTCTGCAAGGCATTCGGTGTATTTTATAGGGACATATGACTGCCCTGTCACTGTGGTGAATGAAACCACCTCGATTAACCGGGTGATGTTTGTGCAAAGTCTGTTCCAAAGTATCCAGAACGCATCTGAGGGGAGCGCATCAGGCGGCGATCATACAAAACCAGAGAAGACGCTAGGCGGGACGTATTCGACTACATCGAAATGTTCTATAATCCGAAACGTAAACACGCTAGAAACGGGATGCTGTCGCCCGTCGAGTTCGAGAAACAGCAAAAGTGGAAGCAGCAAGGCGTCTAGGAAACTAGGGGCTATTCAGTGGTATCGATGCGCGCTATTTGATATCAGCGTTGAAAACAGCACCGACTGGGAGTAGTCTAAATCTATCATGGAGATGCGTCAGATCAGGTATTTCTTAGCCGTTGAAGAAACCGGCAATTTCACCAAGGCGGCGGAACGGGTTTATGTTTCACAGCCTGCTCTTTCAGCCGGTATAAGAGCGCTTGAAGATCATTTGGGTAAGCAATTGTTTATACGCGGCAAAAAAAGGGCGACCCTGACACCTGCTGGCCGACGTTTCCTTCGACGCGCAAAAAAGATTGTTGAAGAATTTTCCCAGGCAAAACGGGAAGTGGGTGTCGGCACCAGAAAAAATGATATCAGGATTGGCATTTTTGAGGTTTTCTCCATCGATAACCTAGTGGAAATGATCAAGTCATTTCATATGGCCCACCCTCAATTCAGTTCGCCGCACTTGTTTGGCGGGACTACCAATGAAGTTGCTCGCATGCTTGGCCGCGGCAAGGTCGATATCATCCTGACGGCGCTTAAAGGCGACGAGAAATCCGACAACTCCACACCATTATATGAAGAAAATTATGTAGCGGTTGTTCCCCAAAACCATCCCTTCGCACATCGTGGAACCGTCAAAATAATGGATTTCCACCAGCAGCCCTTTGTTCAACGCGAACATTGCGAGAGTTTTCGTGAAGCATTTCAGTTGTTTCAAGAACAGGGGTGCGAACCCGATATTATCTGCCGCACAGATCAGGACAGTTGGATCGTTCGGATGGTGCAGGCAGGCTTGGCATCGACGGTTATTCCCGGTTTTCGCTTAATTCCAGGCGTTGTTCAATTACCGATTGAAGACTTGAATATTCGCAGAACCATAGGTCTGCGCTGGGCATCAAACTTGAAAAGCGGGCCGGTTAACACATTTAAAGAATTTGCGACATCATATGATTGGGAAACTAGGAATTATAAAATTACTGACTGCCCGCTACCTCCAGACCCTTGTCCAGCAATCCCTTGATATCGATCATTGATGTGCCGGCCACAATGCGACCGAGTTCCTTGTCACCGCGCAATACCAAAAGCGTTGAGCGGCGCGGAATGTTGCGGGAGGTGGAAACCTCATGGGAAGCGCAATCCCGCCACCAATCTAATTCTTTCAACAATCGGCTACAATTTCTGCCTGAGCATAAAATGCATCAAGGCTTTTTTGCTCAGATTCTGGATCGACTGGATACACAGTCAATCAACTCTATTTGAATAGTTCACGCTCGACTAATCACATGCTGGATATTTTCTCAGAAGATCATATTCTACCCGGGAGGACTATCCCATCGCTCTTGCAAGGCCAAGCGAACGCCGAGAGCGCAGAAGATTCCACCCACGACCTTGCGTTGCCATTTCAGGATCGTCGGGTTGCGATGAAGAAAGCTGCCAAGACCACCCGCACTGACAGCGAATATAACAGTACTGAAAAGGCCAAGTACAACATATACAATCCCGAGAATGGATAGCTGAAGGGTGATCGATCCATTTTCAGGGTGCACAAATTGCGGCAGGAACGCCAGAAAAAAGAGCGCTGTTTTCGGGTTGAGCACTTCTGCCAAAATAGCCTGACGAAAGGCAATGTTGACGGTGATCGGACGGGTACCTGACGACAGGTTGGTTGAAGCCTTCTCAAGAATTGCGCGAATCCCGAGATAGACGAGGTAAGCTGCGCCAAGATACTTGATGATACTGAATAATAGCGCCGATGTGGCAATGATCGCCGAAATACCGATGATCGCCATAAACGTATGAATGATATCGCCGGCCGCAATCCCCGCACCGGTAGCAATCCCTACTCTCGTCCCCGAACTCGTCGCCCGCGCGATGGTCAGCAATGTGGCGGGACCTGGAACAAACACAAAGCCAAATACAATAGCGATGTAGGTAATCAGGATAGTCGTATCGATCATGTTCTTGCGTCCCTCAGTATAAATCTACTCTAAATCATTTGACAACCGGAATCCAAAATGCCGACGAATAAGATTCAAGTCCATCGCGATTGCGGTTCCATAATAAAGTTCTCTGGATTTATTGTCAGTTAATTACAATGTTGCCTCGGCGAATATTTCAAAATGCCCAAGCGAACGACTATCAAGGAGCGGTGCCATACGATCAGAAATTACCGCCTTTTCCCAATCAGGTCCGGCAAATGCTTTGACGGTGGCCAGTTCCTTCCAGATTGTGATCATCACAAACTCATCTCCGGTGCGTCCAATCGGGCGACCGGCGTAATAGGTGACCAGACCCTTTCGGTCTTTAACAAGTGAAACCGAGCCCTGTCTGATCTCCTGTTCAAGTTCACCCTCTTTACCGGGCAGGGCTTTTGCCCGAAATACTCGCGCGATCATCATTGTCTCCAACTGGTTCAATGTTACCAGAAAAGTACAAATCTATTGCTGATGACAATAGCAAATTCCAATAACCGGTTATTTGCCAAATCGATTGTCCATCGAAAGAGCCGGGGGATATGATTGAGTAACAACAGGAGTTTGCGGATGGCAAGTCAACCACTAAATTTCATTGCAGTCGGTGTCTACACCAAAGGCGATGAACCGGGAACACTTGAGGCTGATTGGGCGCGGTCTGATCGTGTGTCCATTGAACACGATAATGGTGTTGTGTGTAAAGGCAAGGCTACGGGTGGGCCAGTTGATGGGTTTGCTGGTTGCTATTCAATTATCTATACCGATGCGCAAGGTAATGCCGGTGAGCCGTATAAACTGACTATTACTCCTGCTGGACAAACCTACTTGTTGACGTGGGAGAAAAATGGCCATGAACCATCCAAGCATTACACAGGTATTGGAATTGTTATTGATGATAAATTAGTTTTGGGTTGGGCGTAGCCCTGGATTGGTTATCAGTTTTTCAATAATCCTGCGTCAGCACCAAGTGCTTTTGGTGCAAAAAGGAAAGGAGCTGTTGTGACGACGATTGCAGGCTTATCAATTATTTTGGCAGGGGTGTTTAATCTTGGATTTGCGATATTTCATCTCTTTTTTGGACGAATTTTTCGCTGGAAAAAAGATCTAGCCTCACTTCATAAAGTCAACTGGGCAATCATGCATGCCATGAACCTTGCTTTGATGTTTATTTTTGCTTTTTTTGCGTATTTGTTGTTTTTTCATTCGGCAGCATTATTGAGCTCTGAGCTGGGTCGGGCAATACTTGCAGGTGTAACGCTGTTTTGGCTTTTCAGAGCATCAATACAATTACCACTATTCGGTCATAATCATTCAAAATCACTGGTATTCGCAGCTTTCCTGGTCGCAGGTTCAGCGCTTCATGCGGTTCCGTTGTTCGTCAAATACTAATCATAGTAAAATATGAATTGTCCTACTGTTGCAAAACTGATGGCTGAAAATCCGTTATAACTAATATCGATTATTAATACCCCGCAACCATCGCTACTCTGAATCTAAAGGAAACAGGGAACATGCAATGAGCAATTTCAAAATCAGGAATGAAGACTATGTCGACAGAGTGCGTGACAGTTTTGCTCGTCAATTCTTCATGTCCAAGGTTGGAGCCGAACTGAAAGACGTTGGTCCGGGATATGTTGAAATACAGGTCCCTTACAGGCAGGATTTGACCCAGCAGCATGATTTTTTTCATGGCGGCCTTGTTGGCACGAT
>CAYNZI010000249.1:0-4840 GCA_964401565.1 uncultured Spongiibacteraceae bacterium | reverse complement strand
CAGTCGGCGAATTAGCTCAGCGGCTTTATAGGCGGCAATTCCGCCAGTTACACCTACCAAAATCTGTTTGTTCGTTAATTGTTGCATAGTGTTAAAGGGTTTCCTCGGCAAACCTGTCAGGAGATTGTATGATATGTAATCTCTCTAGGATAGTGAGGGATTACAGAGGTGTGAACACGGTATCCAGCTAAACGCATCAAGGAGGATGTTATGGCAATTACAGATTGGCCAGAGGCCGAAAGGCCGCGGGAAAAGCTGCTTAAGCAGGGAGCGGCATCATTGTCAGATGCTGAATTACTAGCCATTTTTCTACGTACAGGTACACCCGGCATGACGGCGGTGGATCTTGCGCGACAGTTGCTGCAGGGTTTTGGCGGGTTGAGGGCGTTGTTTAACGCCAGTGCAACGCAATTTTGCCAGGGGCGCGGATTGGGCCTGGCAAAATATACTCAGCTGCAGGCGGTGATAGAAATGTCCCGTCGTCACTTGTACGAGACTTTGGAACGCGGCGATTGCCTGACCAGCCCGCAGTTAACGCGTCGCTATCTTCTTAGCTGCTTGCGAGATAAACAGCAGGAGCAATTTGGTTGTTTGTTTCTTGACAGTCAGCATCGAGTGATCGCTTTTGATACGTTGTTCTATGGCACCATCGATGCTGCATGCATATACCCGAGGGAGGTTGTGCGATGCTGCATGCAACATAATGCGGCGGCGGTCATATTTGCTCACAATCACCCTAGTGGCATTGCTGAGCCCAGCCAGGCAGACCAACAGATTACCCGGCGGCTGGTTGATGCGCTGGGGTTGATCGATGTGCGGGTACTCGATCATTTTGTGGTCGGCGATGGCGTTCTGGTGTCCTTTGCAGAGCGTGGGTTGCTATAGCGTGTGAGGGATTGGAATATCGGCCGTTATTCGATAAAACAGCTCTTTTTCCAATTAATCAGGCGCTTTCACCCATTTAATTTGCTATCGAACAGGTGTTCTGGTATAAAGTCGCGCTCCGTTCGGACAGGTCCCTCGCAAGAGGCCGCTAAGATCATTGTTGTAATGATTTTAAGGTCCGGAAATTAATTATAGTCGATCAAATATTGGAAGGGACGCAACATGTCCAGAGTATGTCAGGTTACCGGCAAACGCCCTATTACAGGAAACAATGTTTCCCACGCAAAAAACCGCACTAGGCGTCGTTTTTTACCGAATTTGCACCGTCACCGTTTTTGGGTGGAAAGCGAGAAGCGTTTTGTATCTTTGCGGGTTTCTGCAAAAGGTATGAGAATCATTGATAAGAAGGGCATTGACACAGTTTTGACTGATGTTAGAGCCCGTGGCGAGAAGGTATAAGGAGTTAGATTATGGCGAAGAGTGCGCGCGATAAAATCAAACTGGTTTCTACAGCTGGTACCGGTCATTACTACACTACCGATAAGAACAAGCGGAACACACCTGATAAAATGGTGTTTAAGAAGTATGACCCCGTTGTTCGTAAGCATGTAGAGTACAAAGAGTCCAAGATCAAGTAATTGATGGTAAGGATTCTGGTAAGCCCGGCTTTGTCCGGGCTTTTTTGTGCCCGCTATTTAACGCCGAGTATCTTCTACCTGTCGATCCACAAGCGCTATACAATTTGTCAGTCTTCGTATCATTGATGGTGCCTGCTATATGCCAGAATTACCGGAAGTAGAAACAACCCGCCGTGGTATAACCCCCCATATTCAAGGGCGGACGGTTAAACGGTTGGTGATTCGGCAGCCAAAACTGCGCTGGCCTATTCCCTCAAAACTCGCCAGCCTTATCAAGAACCGAAAAATTTTGTCAGTTGAGCGCCGGGCAAAGTATCTGTTACTGGGGTTGGACAACGGCTCGATTATTATTCATTTGGGGATGTCGGGAAGCTTGCGGATTATTGATTCCAGTGAACCTCCGATGGTTCATGATCATGTTGATTTCGTACTGGATGATGGTGTTGCTATGCGATTCACCGATCCGCGCCGTTTCGGCTGTGTATTGTGGCAGGGAGCAGCCGAGCCGTTGCACCGTTTGTTGTCGTCCCTTGGGCCGGAGCCTTTGTCGCTGGCGTTTGATGGTGATGTGCTATTTCAGCGATCGAGGGGGCGTAAGGCTCCGATAAAAACCTTTTTGATGGATAATAAAAACGTTGTTGGTGTTGGAAATATTTATGCAAATGAAGCTTTGTTTGCGGCGGGCATTAGGCCGGACCGAGCGTCGGGAAGAATTTCCAAGCAGCGTTATCAGGTATTGGCTGATGAAGTAAAAAAGGTATTGGCGAAAGCGATAGAGCAGGGTGGTACAACGTTGCGGGATTTTGTTGGTGGCGACGGTAGGCCCGGGTATTTCAAACAGTCATTGAAGGTCTATGGGCGTGGCGGTCAGCCGTGCATCACATGTGACCACACTTTGATTGAGACCCGGTTAGGCCAGCGCAGTACCGTGTATTGTCGGCAATGCCAGCGCTGACTCGTGTTCGAAATCACAAATTGTGAAAAAATTTAGTGCGTCGTCGCGACGAATTCGGGTTTTGAGTCTATTATTGGTTGGAATATGGGGAATGAAATTTCACTCCTCTTTGGGTTTTATTGAGTTTGACGTAAACCTCGATTGACAATATTGATATCAATATTCTTTCGGGACTATCACAGTATGAAGGAGAGACTGAGCATGAGCGAAACAATGAAAAAATGGGCGAATAAGTTATCCCGGTTAGGGATGGGGCTCAGCATGGCGATATTGCTAGTTGTTCCACAAATAGGTTATTCGGAAGCTATCGCTGAAAAGCCATCGGCAATGGCAATGACCGGGGACTTATTGATTGCACGCCCTATATTGCTAGCAACAACGATTGTTGGCTCACTGTTGTATGTGGTTAGTTTGCCTCTGTCTTTGGCGGGTGGTAACTCAAAGGATGCTGCGAATACGTTAGTGATTGGCCCCGCAAAAGCAACCTTCGTACGCTGCTTGGGCTGCACTCATTCTGGTTATAACAAAGGTACAGTCGGTACTGAAGAGTAAGTCGCGCAGGACATCGCGGTTAGCTTTATTGTTGTTCAGCGGCAATGAGCTGTCGATATTTTGACAGCAGTTGCAGTTGAGATTCCTGCCTGTTTGGATCTTTCGGAATACAATCTACTGGACATACTGTCTGGCACTGGGGCTCATCAAAGTGCCCCACACACTCCGTGCACAGCGCGGGGTCAATCTCATATATCTCTTCACCCTGATAGATGGCTTCGTTTGGGCACACGGGCTCGCAAACATCACAGTTGATACATTCATCGGTAATAATCAGTGACATAGGGGCATCATTAAGCGGGTGCTCACGATTGGATGCGCTCGTTAAGCGCATCCAGGACGATCGCAGGGACAAAATTTGAAACGTCGCCGCCCATGGTGGAAATTTCTCTGACCAGTGTCGACGAGATGTACGACAACCCATCGGACGGGGTTAGGAACACGGTTTCAAACCCTGGCGTCATGGCGCGGTTCATGTCTGCCATTTGAATCTCGTATTCGAAATCCTTCATCGATCTAACGCCGCGTAATACGGTATTGCTATTCTTGCTTTGTGCAAACTTTACCAATAAGTTGTTGAAGCCGCACACTTCGATATTGTCGAGGTGGGATAGGGCCTGCTGGCATAGATCAATTCGCTCATCGAGGGAGAACATTGGCTGTTTTCTCTCGCTGTATGCGATAGCGAGTACGACTTTGCCAAACAATTTTGAGGCTCTTTCTACTAGATCAATATGACCGTTCGTGATGGGGTTGAATGTGCCGGGGTATATCACCGTATTCATTCGTTACTTCCTTCATTGTTGTTGCGTAGGGGCTGTCAGGTAATTATACCTGTGTCGACAAATTTTGCTTGTCTCTCGCAAATAGCCGATAACAAATCTGGCCGGCGAATTTTTCTCGATGCAAACGCCAGTCATTTGGTATGGCGGGCAATATTTCTTCCCTGCCCATCTCAAGATAAATTTTACCATTGGCAGACAGACAGGGGGCCAGCATGTCTAAGCAGTTGCTGATCAAGCCCTGCCGAAAGGGAGCATCGAGAAAAACGATGTCGTAGACAGCGGCTGTCGGTGATTGCTGTAGCCAATTCAGGGCGTCGTCCTGCTTCACTCGGCTATTAACGGCTTCAAGCAGCCGCAAATTGTTGATGAGTTGCTGAACTGATTCGACCGAGCGATCAACAAAATCAACATGTGATGCTCCCCTTGATAAGGCTTCCAGTCCAAGGGCGCCACTACCGGCAAATAGATCGAGACAGCGGGCTGCAGGCACATCTGCTGCCAGCCAGTTGAATAATGTTTCTCGGACTCTGTTCGGCGTTGGGCGCAAACCCTCGATTGAGGGGAATGTTAATTTTCTCCCTCGCCACTTACCGCCGATAATACGAAGCTGGTTCGAGGGGGGTCTTTTTTCGTTTTTGTTGTTGGCAGATTTCATATCTCGAGCGATTGTTGATCCATTTAATATGTGGGTTGATGCTCCGTTTCTGAGCTCAAGAGTGGTAGGATACCACTCTTATTCCCTGTGCAATAATTGTGAGCTGCCACCTTAACCAATGAAGTTTTTTGATCGTTTTAAATCAGCCAAGCCCGACCAGGTTTCAGTAGAGAAACAACTCTCGACGGAAGAAAGTGACCGGACTCTCGACGTGCCGGTTGAGCCAGAGACCTTGATTAGCGCCACCCCGTTCGAACCCAATAATGAGCCTGCGGTGGAACCATCATCGTTAGTCGTAGAGCCGGCTGTTGAGGCAGTGCCGGTTGAACTCGTTGCAACAACTAAGATCGAGCCAGAGTTCGATTTAGCG
>CAYNZI010000248.1:0-4853 GCA_964401565.1 uncultured Spongiibacteraceae bacterium | reverse complement strand
CTTTCGAATAATGTATATCTGTCGTAGCACCACCAACATCCAGGAGAATAAATGGATTTACCACGGAAAAACGCGCATCAATTAACGGCAGAGCTCTATTTACGATATAGGGCGTTGGGAATATTTGATTGGCCGTAATATCATATAGGTGCTTGATGTCTTCCTTTCCTTCAATATCTTGCTGGTAGAGATTGGTCAAATACTCTTTCAGGTGGTCTTCGACAATGTGCAATCTGTTATCAATGATATTGGGTAATATCACAACATCGTTGACATTTTCTTTAAGTGTGGCGGCATCACTATCACTGCCAGAAAAAACAACATTCGAGTAGTTTAGTTGCGTTAAGTAGTCGTACAACCTGTCACCAAAAATATGCGTTTTTGTATCTATCCCGCCCACGATGATAACCACGTCAACGAGGTCACTGGGAAGAGAATAATCCTCGATATTCTGATAGAGGATAGTATCAATAATATTTATGCCTGAATTAAAGGCAATGTTCGTCGCGTATTTTAATGAATAGGAATGAGTAATTCCGATAATAAGCGCACTCAAACCACCGTTGGCGGAAGAGCAAATATGCACGTCACTCTTATCAAACCGGCCTATCGTTTTACCACATTTATGCACCAAGTCATCAAGGATGTCTTTGCTAAAGTCCCTGAAATGCTGTTCGATATTCTCATCTGTACTGACTTTGAAATAGGTGCTTCCAACATCAATGAGTAATTTTTCATTCTTGCTCATTGCATAATCCCTATATCGTGAATAATGTCATTAACAATACTCGTCGTGTCCTTCGTCAGGTCACACTGTGCTTTTTCGTAGGCATAACAGCGATCTGGAATAGGAACATTACCCCTTTCAATAATCCGTATATTCTTCTTGGCATCCCTGATGGTTATCATTTCATTGTGATTAATGATATGCGGTGAAAATGGCACGTCGATAATGCCATTTTTAATGGAGTTAAAGACTTTCCTCCACAAGGTGTCTGCCGGGTCGTTGAAAACGGCCTCCATAATGGCGTGAACCTCTTCGGTCAAGATCTCTTCTTCCTCTTCGTCAACAACATTTGGCAGGCCATTTAAAATACCCAAACTATACTGGGTATTCGCTACTGTTTTGGCATTGGCCTCTTTGGTTGGGATACCCGTTGCCTCTTCTCTGGTTTTAGTGATTATTTTGTCGGCTCCCACCATTGAGGCTATCACCGTAGATATACTGATCAGCTGCTCCGCATAATCCTTATTCGTGGGAAAGGCTCCCATCCACTGGTGGTACACCAAGTGAATTGCAGCATCGGCACAATCAATTTGCGCGGCATAGTGCTTCGATAGTTTTCTGATCACCGCACCCATAACAATATCTTGATTCATTGACCCCGTCTGGGAAAACGAAACAGAAAATGACTTCACCCCCTCTTCCAGCGACAGCATCATCTCTAGTAGCTGAATAACGATTGTAATAGACGGCGGTACCAACGTTGCCGTTAGCGGTCCAAAAGATTCTCTATTTATCGGCTCATTGAGTTTTGAATAGTTGGCACAAACTCGTTCGACATATTTCCAATAGAGAAAGGCTTTATCTAAGGGGAAGTTCTTTGAATAGGGCAGCAGATAGGTAATCGGCCCACCTTCTATTTCAAAAATTCCAGATGCAATGGCCGTCTCGATCAGCAATCTGGCATCGGGTGTGCCATGCCTCAAGCTCACTGGCTTATTGAAATGGGTCATCATCTTGCGCGTAGTGCGATACCCGTGATTGACCAGGGGATAGCCATTGAGCATATCTATATCATTGTCTTCGCTAAGGCGAAGCATTTTCTTTGCCGTTCCGTAGTCGTTAAGTCGAGTATTTGAATCGATCGTCAGGGGCAATACATCGACATTGGCCTCAACAAAATACTCATAGAGAGCAAATTGCTTCTTATACGTTGGGAAGCCTCCCCTGGGCTGAACAAGCATTTTATTTTTTTTCTTAAAATGGTGCGAAATAAATAGATCTTTGCTCGCGTTCTTTACAAACTCTTCCACTTCGGCAAAGTCAAAGGTATCCACATACTCATTGCCAAGAATTATTTCTCGCTCTTCTTGCAGCAAACTCATGATTGATTACTCGCTGTTATCTTTCGGTCCGCTATAAAGGCCTCTAGTGAATCAAGCCCGGTATTTAGGTCCACTTGATGGCACACCAAATCAAACCCATAGTTTTTGTACTTCGGTATTATGTCTTCAGCGTGGCCGCTGCCAACCGTCAAATTGCCGCCAATCATCATGACGAGGTTGTCTAAATGCTTATATTTTGCCTTTAGCTGCTTAACTTCCCTCCCCCAACCTTCAGCTTCGCCATTCAGCGACGATATCAGTAGAATTTCTGCCCCCGTTTCCACAACAGCATCAAAAAACTCTTCCAAATAGGTATTTACACCCAAGTTGAAAACTTCATAGCCTCTGGCATGCAGAGAAAGCTCCATTAGCCGATTAGCGACCACGTGGATATCGTTGCCAACTACGCCCGTTACTACCTTCATATACTTTTTACACCTGCTGTATTTATGAGCGCAATGATACCAAAATCCCATGCAAAAAACGGCTTCAGAATGCTAAAATGCTCACTCAATTGGAAACTAGGGAAACACTTGTGGAATTTTTTACAGCAGATATCTGTGATGAGCATAGCGACAAGGTCTTTGTACTCGATTCCGAATACAAAAATTATGGTGGCGCAGACAAATGCGAAGGCCAAATAGTGACACTCAAGATGGATAGAAACAATTCAGACCTGATCAGCCTGCTTAGAGATGAAGATGGCACTGGGAAAATTGCAGTCGTAGACGTTGAGAAAGCTTATTTTGCAGTAGTCGGTGAAAATCTAATGAAGTTTGCCGCCCAAAGCAACTACGCCGGAATTCTCGTCAACGGTTACATCCGGGACACTTTTCAAATAAAAAATATCCCCGTTGCTCTATACGCACTTGGCACTTGTCCTAGAAAGTATATCCCCACAACACAAGGGGAGAAGAACATACCATTATCTTTTGGAGGAATCGATTTTAATAACGGCGACTACCTCTATGCCGATACCGACGGTGTCATTGTCACCGCGAAGAAAATCGTCTAAGAATCCATTTCCGTTCTAAGTTTGCCGCAAAAATACCGCCCATAAAAAAGCCCGCCGTTAACATTGGCGGGCTTCAATACAACATCTTTCGTTTACTAAAGCACTTTAGCAATAGATTCCGCCAAGTAATCAACATTGTCATGTGAAACAGCGGCAATACTTATGCGGCTGGAGCCCACAATATAGATACTAAAATCATCCTGCAGACGCTGTACCTGGTCTTTATCGATACCCAAAAATGAGAACATACCATTTTGTCGGGTGATAAAGCCAAAGTCACGAGTAACACCCTTAGCCACTAGCTTATCGACCAACAAACGACGCATACCGCCAATTCGATGACGCATTTCATCTAACTCACCATGCCACTGGCCTGTCAGCTCATCAGAGCTCAAAATTGTTTCAACAATAGCGGCACCATGTGCTGGCGGCATAGAGTAATTAACCCGGGCAACGGGAAGCAGCGCCGAATGAATAATATCGGCAGAGCTTGCGCTTTTTCCGATAATTGAGCACGCACCAATGCGCTCCCGATACAGACCGAAGTTTTTCGAGCATGAACTACAAATGATCATTTCATCAACAGTGTCCGCCATTAGCCTCAAACCGTAGGCATCTACGTCTAAGCCCTCACCAAATCCCTGATAGGCCATATCGACAACAGGAGTGTAGCCGATTTGCTGTGACAGCTCGGCGACTTCTTGCCACTGATCTTTGTTTAAATCCATACCACTCGGATTGTGACAACACGCGTGAAATAGTACCGCATCGTCTTTGGAAACCTGTTTTAGCGCTGCAACCATGCCTGCAAAATCCAAACACTTGTTTTCATAGTCATAGTAAGGGTGCATTTTTACATTCAAACCTGCCGCTGTAAATACGCCCTGATGATTCGCCCACGTTGGGTTACTCACCCAAATAGTAGCCCCCGGCGTACATCTGTTAATAAACTCACCCGCTATACGCAATGCTCCCGTGCCACCAGGCGTCGATATGGTGCGAATGCGATTGTTGCCAATAACGTTATGATCACCCAAATTCAGGATTTCAATTTTTTCATTGAATAGCGCCGAGCCAGCCGAGCCAATATAGGCCTTGGTTGTTTCGTTGTCAGTGCGGAATTTTTCAGCCGCTTTCACACAGGCTAAAATGGGCGTCTCACCGGCTTCATTTTTGTAAATGCCAGCACCAAGATCAATTTTATTGATGTTGCTATCGGCTTTGAATTTTACCGACAAGCCCAAAATGGGGTCGGCTGGCTGCTGCTTTAGGTGTGAAAACACGAGATTCGATACCTTCTAATTGGCGATGTTGTATTGTAAAACTTGTAGCGATGCCACACTCAACGAGTCAAATTTGATGGCAGCGGCAAGAGGAGAAATTATACCCTAATTTGGCACTGGTAAAATGACCTACAACATCACTTTACGATCTTTCATACGTTGCCAAATCCTGTTTTCAGGCGCTAAGCTATTCCGACACTTTTATTACCCGTGTACCCATGTTGCCACCCGCCAGCAGGTCAACAAAGGCCGCCGGAGCATTTTCAAGCCCAATCACTTCATCAACCAACGGCGTCAACTCACCTGATAAAATCCACTCCGACAATTGCTGCTTTGCCTCGTTGTAACGATCTTCATAGTCAAAGACCAGGAATCCTCTCATGGTAATCCGTTTATTGACCAGCAAACCCGGAATGCCCTTGGGACCAGGAGACGGACTACTGGTA
>CAYNZI010000247.1:0-4893 GCA_964401565.1 uncultured Spongiibacteraceae bacterium | reverse complement strand
GTACCGACATATTTCGGCCCGAAGATGGCACGTTTCAATTCCAAAAAGGGCCGATCTTTCATAATCTGGTGCTCGCCGATGAAATCAACCGCGCACCGGCGAAAGTTCAATCCGCATTACTGGAAGCCATGGCAGAGCGACAAGTCAGTGTAGGTAAGGCCACCTATCCTCTTGAAGAACTATTCTTGGTAATGGCAACCCAAAACCCTATCGAGCAAGAAGGGACCTATCCACTACCCGAAGCACAACTCGACCGATTTCTAATGCATGTCCGTGTCGATTATCCAGACATAGAAGCTGAGCGACAGATATTACAGTTAGTCCGAAATGAGGCCATTTCTGCTAGTGAGCCCATGCTTGCACCACCGCCATTGCCACAAGCCACTATCTTTTCAGCCAGACAGCAAGTACTTACGCTACATTCAGCGCCTGCGGTAGAGGAGTATATTGTGCAGCTTGTCATGGCCACTCGCCATCCGGAAAAATACAGCACCGATCTCGCTGCATGGATTGAATTCGGCGCGAGTCCACGCGGCACTATCGCACTAGACAGCTGTGCCCGTGCACATGCATGGCTACAAGGCAAAGAATTCGTCAGCCCGGATGACGTTCAATCGATCGCCGCTGACGTTTTACGTCACCGACTCATTCTCAGTTTCGAAGCCGAGGCCAACGGAATCAGCACCGACGACGTTATTGACGAATTACTACGTTTGGTTCCTGTAGGGTAAAGGGCCACTAATAATGACTATTTTAGATAATGGTAACCGCTTGAATGCGCTTTTAACAGGTGCTTACATCGATCTGGATGACCTGATCGGCGCCCGCTTTTCAGCCAAAGACCTGAAACTTCAGCAGCGTCGCAAGGCCCTGAGCTTACTGGCGGGACCCAATAAAACGAATTTTCGAGGTCGGGGCATCGATTTCGAAGAAGTGCGAGCCTATCAACCGGGTGATGATATTCGCACCATCGACTGGCGAGTCACCGCTCGCAGTGGAAAAACCTACACCAAACTCTTCCAAGAGGAGAGGGAACGGCCTACGTTGGTCGCCATAGACCAACGTCAATCGATGTTCTTCGGCAGTCAAACATGTTTTAAATCGGTAATGGCCTGCTACCTCGGCGCATTGATAGCGTGGTCTGGATTGCAAAACAGTGATCGTGTTGGCGGCCTGGTATTCGGAAACAGTCGGCATCAGGAAGTCCGCCCACGGCGCAGTCGTCAGTCGGCCCTGGCGCTAATTCATCTCATGCTAGAGTTCAACCAACTCCTCAGCCGGGACAGTGGCCTGGAATTATCGCCCACACAGGGACTGGAAGAATCACTCATAGAACTTCGTCGCGTCGCCAGACCAGGAAGCGCCCTCTATATTATCAGTGATTTTTCCGGGTACGATAAAGGCGACGTCCTCAAGCATTTACACCAGTTGTCACGCCATTGCGAAATAACCGCCATATTCGTCTATGACCCCTTAGAACAACACCTACCACCTCCCGGGCAATACACAGTAACCGATGGCAAGCAACGCACTATGATCCACACTGCCGACAAACAAGTTCGCCAGCGCTACGAAGAGCATTTTGAACAACGTCGCCATGACCTGAAGCAGCAACTCGGAAAGCTGGGCATACCCCTAATCCAGATTGGAACAGACCAAGCCCCTCTACAAAGTTTGCTTCACTACTACGGATCAACAGCACGCCGTACCAGGGGAGTTAAGCGTTAACATGCCTGAGCAAGATCCACTGGCGCAATTGCGTGATATCCACCTACCTGAGGCTATCAGCGTCTGGCCACCGGCTCCCGGATGGTGGATAGCCGGACTGTTTGTCTTCTTGTTACTGTTTCTCGTCGGCCGCCTCATTTATCGGTCGATGAATCGCAACAGATATCGGACGCTGGCGGTTAAACAACTAGCCGATCTCAAACAGTATTCGGAGCAGCCATCTCTATATCTGCAACATTTTAATCAATTACTTAAACAAACCGCACTTGCCGCAAAACCGACAATCGACATAGCCGGTTTGAGCGGGACAGAGTGGCTGCGATTTCTGGACGTTAGCGGCAAAACCACACAATTCAGCCAAGGTGCCGGTCAGGTATTGAACAATGGTCCCTACGCGCCATCTACACCGGAACTGGATTTAGAGGCGCTTCAGCATCTGGGGACACAATGGATAACTCGCCATGATTTTCGCAACAACGGATTGTTGAAATGATAGGTTTTGACAGTATCTGGGCCTTCTACCTACTCCCCGTTCCGCTATTAGCCTATTGGCTCATACCAAAAGCACGCCAGCATCAAGCCGCTGTCCGCGTTCCGTTTTTTAGCGAGTTATCTGAACTTCAGCACGGTAAAAGCACGGCAATAACACGCATGAAATTGCAGGCGGGGTTCATCGCTACCATGTGGTGTAGCTTAGTGGTAGCCGCAGCAGGACCCACTTGGATTGGTGACCCGATCAATTTACCGAGTAGCGGCCGGGATTTACTGCTCGCCGTTGATCTCTCCGGCAGTATGAAAATTGAAGATATGGAAATTAATGGCGACCGTGTCTCTAGAATTGTAGCCGTCAAAACAGTATTGAATGAATTCATTCAACGGCGTAAAGGTGATCGTCTCGGACTGGTATTATTTGGCAGTCAAGCGTACGTTCAGGCACCTCTGACTTTTGACCAAACCACCGTACAGCGATTTATGCGAGAAGCACAAATCGGTTTTGCAGGTGAGGAAAATACCGCCATAGGTGATGCCATCGGCCTATCGGTCAAGCGTCTACGCGATCGGCCGGGTGACCGCCACGTCATGATATTGTTAACTGACGGCCAGAACAATGGCGGTGAGGTTAACCCTATACCCGCATCAAAACTCGCTGCAGCCAATGGTATTGTAATCTATACCATTGGTGTTGGCGCTGATGAAATGGTGATACCTGGTGTCTTGGGCAGCAGTTTCGGATCACGACGAGTTAACCCTTCCGCCGATCTCGATGAAAAAACACTACAGGAAATTGCCACGATGACAGGAGGCCAGTATTTTCGGGCGAGGAATCCGCAACAATTGGAAAAAATCTATCTATACCTCGATAAACTGGAGCCCGTCGAAGACAAAAAAGAAACCTTTCGCCCACAAAAATCACTCTTTTATTGGCCACTTGGCCTGGCCTTCATTCTTAGCGGGCTTATAGCGCTTATCAAATTCCCTTGGCGCGGCCTCCTCCGTTTATCCAGAACCACACAGCCTTCACCCTCTCCTACCAAGGAGCTGCATCGCTAATGTCGCCCCTATTATTTGAACAGTTTCACTTCATTCGCCCATACTGGCTTCTAAGCATCATCCCTGCCTGTATTGTGGCTCTGATTTTCTGGCAACTCAAACGCAGTGCCGTTAATTGGGGTGGCGCAATCACCCCTCAACTGCTTGAACATCTCGTCGATGGTGGCACTAGCAAAATATCACGCTGGCCATGGCTGGCTTTGCTAATTGCCTGGGTCATCTCAGCCGTCGCCATGTCTGGACCGACATGGGACAAACTACCTCAGCCGGTTCACCAGCGCCAAGACGCGTTGGTTATAGTGTTAGATCTATCACTATCAATGTTGGTAGAAGATATCAAACCATCCAGACTGGTGCGCGCTCGTCATAAGATTCTCGATATCCTCAATCATCGTAGTGAAGGCCTTACCGCTCTAATCGCGTATTCCGGTGACGCTCACGTCGTCTCGCCGTTAACTGATGACAACCCTACTGTCGCTAACTTAGCGCCTGCGCTAACACCCGACATGATGCCAATTTATGGTAGCGATCCTGTCGCTGCACTAAAACTCGCTAAACAACTTTTCACCAATGCCGGTATCAGCCGTGGCAGAGTCTTACTCATTACCGATGACGTCACTCAGGACGACGTCAATGACATTGACGATGAACTGACCAGTTTCGGAATTGAACTATCGATCATGGGCATCGGCACCGTTGATGGCGCCCCTATACCCTTCAACGGCAGCTTTCTTAAAGATAGCAGCGGTAATATTATTGTGCCGCAGCTGAATCGATCAAGACTGGAACGTTTGGCGCAACAAAATAATGGCCGTTACACCGACATCAGTCTTGATGATAGTGATGTAGATTTTTTACTGCCCACCATAATTGTTGGCGCTGACGAGAAAACGATAGTCACAGAACGAGAATTTGACCAATGGCACGACCGGGGATCACTACTAGTATTCCTGATTTTACCATTCGCACTATTGGCATTTCGTCGGGGTTGGCTATTGGTTTTACCTCTGGTACTCATTATGCAGCCCGAAATGGGTCACGCTGTCGAGTGGGACGATCTATGGCAGCGCCCTGATCAACGCGGCGTAGAAGCAATGCAACAGGGAGATCCTGGGCAAGCAACCAACCATTTCAAACATGAGCAATGGCGAGCCAGCGCACACTATCAAGCGGGTGACTATAAAAAGGCTACCGTGGGTTTTGGCCAGAAAGAAGACGCCTCCGCACAGTACAACCGCGGAAACTCTCTGGCGAAATCGGGGAAATTGAATGAGGCAATTGACGCCTACGAAAAAGCCCTACAGCAACAACCTGATATGGAAGATGCCAAATTCAACAAACAATTAGTTGAACAATTACTGCAGCAACAAGAACAAGAAAAATCGGACGACGATTCAGAAAATGGCGAAAGCCAAGAGCAAGAGTCACCGAATGAAGACCAGAAAAACGATCAACAACAGGGCGACAAACAACAGGACAGCAGCGACAGCGACAAACCAGATCAAGAGAATGAAAAATCTCAATCTGAGTCGAGTGAACCGCAAGATCAAAAAGATCAAAAAGAGCAAGAGCAAGAGCAAGAGCAAGAGCAAGAGCAAGAGCAAGAGCAAGAGC
>CAYNZI010000246.1:0-4897 GCA_964401565.1 uncultured Spongiibacteraceae bacterium | reverse complement strand
TATCAGCACATCACTAACCGTTTCGGAATTATCCGACACCCCCAGCTCTGCTGGCGTCGCTGGGTATGAAGGCACCGATACCGAATTTCATTTCAATAGCCAGATTATAGTCAATGACATGTTGTTCGATCGAGACAACAGTCGTGTAGGATTTACTTACGCCACACTTACCCACTCTGATATCTATTCAATTTATAGTCATTACAAATACCAATTGAATGACCATTGGAGGCTGTATCCCCGCCTTGCGTTTCAAACCCGTGACAATCATGACAGTACTGGCCAGGACCGTTATTCACTACTGTTGCGCACAGAATACAGGTTTCTCAAAGATCATCGAATCGATGGTCAAATAGGTGCTGATTGGTATTTCAATGACAATCGTTTTGGGGAGCAGGACGAACTGACAATTTACTTCTTTAACGTGGGTTACACTTACTTGTTTTGAGCACAGTCATCAGGTTACAACGTTTTTTTCGGTAACGTCGCTTTTGCCCTTGCCTCAAACTGAAGGACTATTGGCGCATTTTTAAAGTAGGTGACGTCACTACCTTGAGCATCCGGCAGCTTAACCCCATCCGATAAATCTTTATCGGGGCTTCGACCGGATTTACCCCTGAGTTGATCACCATTTTCTGTGTCGCGCATCGCTTTTTCAACTTTTTCGGCGAGCTGCACATCATAAGAAAGCTGATATGACCTCGGGCCACTATCAATTTCACCATTCTCTGTCAGCGCCTGAACCCACAGATAGATCTGGCCTTTAGATCCTATTCTCTTGTCCGGCTCATCTATTTTTGCCCAAACAAAATGAAATGATTCTGGAAGAGGCTCGTCGGTCGGCCAGCCTCGTAATTCTTTTATCCCCATGTACGTACCGATATATAGCAGAGAGACCAATACCACTAAACAAACTTTAACTGACGTACGCCATTGAGTTGCCAACCATAAATTGAGCACTAACGCCGCCACAAAGACATAGGCAGCGGCTAATCCTATTTCCGTCATCCCTCTGCCTTCTTGCCGATTCTATCAACCAAAGATTTTTGCAACTGACTCACATCAGACACATCACCTTGACCATCGAGAACAAACCGAACAACTGTGCGCTCAGTGCCAATACCATTTACTTGTTCAATACCGTAGTAAAGCATTTTTACTTCAGGATTCAATTTTTCAACTTTGACGTACACCGGCACCGGTTGCTGGGAGTTAGCCTGGTAATGTAATACATTGACAACGTATTCCCCCGGAATCCAAGACCGCAAGGTCACCGTCTCCTGATTAATCGGATTGATGACTTTTTTCCCGTCGATAATCAGATGATCTTGCAGGCTGCCTCGATCATCCCGGTCCAAATGCATAATTCCGGTATCTTTATTGGAATACCATAATACTTCGCCGCGAGGATCTTCAACTAACACATCGATATCATCAGGGTGATTATTTGGCCAAGAAATTGTAATCAAATACTCGGCTTTATTATCGACTTTACCCGACTCCTCCGGTTTCGCCATTAAAATGAAGGCGATAAAAAACATGAAGGCGAACCCCAGTAATGCATTAAAAAGCAAATCGGTAAAAGCACTATTATTAGGCGATGGCCGATAAAAACGAGCCCTGGATGTCACGCCTCTAAACCTTCATGACGCAGATTATTCTGACCCAAATTCTTTTGTGCCAGTAGCGGCATAACCGAAACCTCAACAGTAATAGCTACGCGATCTACAAAGTGCGCTGTTGCAGAATCCAATAGCTGGTACTGCAACCCTAACAATGAACTGGTGACCAACCCTGTTGCTGTCGTATACAAAGCAATGGCCATACCACCGCTCATTTGACCCAGCAGTTGTTGCAGTACGCTGGGATCAAAATCGGTCATCGCCCCAACAGGTGATAACATCATGATGAAACCAATAATTGTTCCCAACAAACCAAATTTCAACAATATGTCAGTTGCAAAGTGACCCAATGAATGCTTTGCCATCAGTCGCTCTACCAGCGCTTCAAGGAGTATTCCATGATCCATTTCGCGAGACGGGTAACGTGATTTTTTCAGCAAGTCCTGAAGATAATCTGAAAATATCCCCTGCTCCAGACGATGATCATTCAGGTACACAGCACCCTCCTTAATCACCAGACCATTGGGATCAACTTCATCAAGCAACGGCCGTGATTCATCGAGAGACTTTTGTGCCGACGAAATACCAAAAATCAAATACAGCCAATGCACGCTAAAGGCTGCATACAAAGCCAGAATAATATAGGAAATATAGCTACGATCACTCGTCAACGTTAACGACAGTAATCCTCGCTCTTCAATCAAGAAAACGCCAAACAGTATGACCCCGATCAATATCAGACCTTTGAGCAGCAAAGAATGGTTATTCTTCGCTGACGAATTATTCTTGTTCAGAGAATGTCTCCTAGACGCTATATGATCTTGGTTTTATGATCAGCCCAATATTTATCTCTAAGCAAGCGCTTATACAGTTTTCCGGTAGGATGACGAGGCAGCTCTTTATCAAAATCGACAGATCGTGGGCACTTGATTTTTGTCAATCCTTGCTGGCAAAACTCCATCAACTCTTCTGCAAGTTCAGGCCCTGCATCGGCCCAATCTATCGGCTGTACAACCGCTTTAACTTCTTCGCCAAAGTCTTCATTCGGCACGCCAAATACAGCAACATCGGCTACGCGAGGGTGCATGATGAGTCGATTCTCTGCTTCTTGTGGATAAATATTTACGCCACCCGAGATGATCATAAAGGCCTTGCGATCAGTCAAATACAAAAACCCATCCTCGTCGACACGACCAACATCGCCTAGCGTTGTCCAGCCTTTAGCATGCTTCGATTCTTTGGTTTTATCCGGGTCGTTGTAATATTCGAACTTGGGGCCATCGGCAAAATAAATTGTCCCCGCCTCACCAGTGGGAAGCTCTTCGCCTTCATCATCACAGATATGTACAACACCAAGAATCGACTTACCAACGCTGCCTTTGTGTGCCAGCCACTCTTCAGAATTAATAGCACAAAAGCCATTACCTTCAGAACCCGCATAGTATTCAAAAATAACGGGACCCCACCAATTAATCATTTTCTCCTTGACCTCTACTGGACAAGGGGCCGCCGCATGAATCGCAACCTGTAACGACGACATATCATATTTGTTGCGAACCTCTTCAGGTAGCTTCAGCATTTTTACGAACATCGTAGGCACCCATTGGCTATGAGTAATTTGATGCTTCTCAATTAATCGCAGTGCTTCTTCTTCATTAAACTCTTCCATCACAACAATGGTTCCACCAAAGAGCAATGTCGCGAGATTATAGCGCAGCGGAGCCGCGTGATAGAGGGGCGCCGGAGACAAATAAATCATCTCACTACCGAAGCCGTAAAGCCCTTTAGACAACATAGACATGGACCCGGATTCTTCACCCACTTTCGTTGTAGGCAGGGGAATTTTGACGCCTTTGGGTTTTCCGGTAGTGCCCGACGAATACAGCATATCAACACCAGCGGCTTCATCAGCGATGGCCTCTTCAGGCATCTGATCACGTGACGCCTCATAGCTGTCGTAGCCGTCGATAGTGCCATTAACCATCAGCCTGGTTTTCACCGCCGACACTTCACCCAGCAACTCTGCAGCTACCGCGCCTTTCGCAATCGAACTGATGAATAGTTTTGCACCACAATCTTTAATAATGTAAGCCGCTTCCGAGGCTGTCAGCCGCGAACTAATAGCGGTGTAGAACAGCCCCGAACGCGTTGCTGCGATACATATTTCAAGAAAACGGGCATTATTTTCCATCATCAAGGCAATATGATCACCAATTTGCAAGCCCAGCGATCTGAATAACTGGGACGTCTGACAAGATCGATCATTCAGTTGCTGATAAGTGACTGTATCGCCACTTGCTGCCATGATGTAAGCCGCTTTGTTCGGGTGCTGTTGTGCCAGGTCGCCAATGTACATTCAGGATCTCCGCTAGGTATTTTTATAGGTCTGTCGTCTGTATATTCTGATTATCGTGCATACATAACGATTAATATATTCGATGCGGGCGAAAAAGACTATTCCTGCTGACCCAAAACATCAATTACAGAGTAACTTCCATGCCCAAGGCCAAGCCCATCATCAATAACCAGCAAGCCCGACGGATTTTCATGGACAAACAAGGCTTGTGTCTGCCGCCGGCAAAAGCACAGAGCAAAGCTGAATTAAAATCACTAATTCACCAACTGGGTTTCGTGCAACTCGATAGTATTCGCACGGTAGAACGCGCCCACCATATGATCTTGTTTGCCCGTAACCAGAATTACGATCGCGAACACCTGCGCCAGCTCCATGAGGACGATTCCCAGCTATTCGAACACTGGACTCACGACGCTGCCGTTATACCAACCGAGTTTTATCCACACTGGAAGAGACGCTTCGAACTGGCAGAACAGCGTTTGCGCGAACGCTGGCGTAAACGTCGCCCAACATTAACATCTGGTAACAAAGAAATATCATTTGAAGATATGATGGCTCACGTACAAAATCATATTGAAGCCAATGGTCCCTCTCTGTCACGCGATTTTAAAAAAGCACCCAGCGACAAAAAAAAGGGAAAAGATGGCTGGTGGGAGTGGCACCCTTCTAAAACGGCGCTGGAGTTTTTGTGGCGAACTGGCAACTTGTCTATTACTCGCAGGGATGGCTTCCAAAAAGTTTATGATTTAACTCACCGAGTGATTCCCGCCGAATATCGACGCAAAAAATCGCAAGCGGAAAAAACCTTCATAAACTGGGCATGTAACAATGCATTGGGGCGGCTGGGGTTCGCCACCCCGAGCGAGCTAGCCGCTTATTGGGACTCCATCAAAACAGCAGAAGCAAAAGCCTGGTGCGA
>CAYNZI010000245.1:4254-4901 GCA_964401565.1 uncultured Spongiibacteraceae bacterium | reverse complement strand
TAAAAGATGAGCGCTGAGTGAGTGACTGAGACCTGCTGTTTTCCAAGCAGGGCTCAGGCGCGAGGGAATGTAGCCTGGAGGGCCCCCAGCTATGGAGCAATCACGTCGCGCCGTTGCCGGGTTCGATCCATCATTTTCCAACGTTATTACTCATCTTTCTTTTCGAGAGTAACCGTTAGAACTTTAGTGTCACCGGCAAACCACTTCTGTACATACAAGCTGCCCACAATAGGTGCCTTGCCCGGTTCAGGCTCTTCTTTGTAGCGCACGCTGTTTTTAGTTTCTTTCTCATACAAAAATGTTACTGATACGGTAGACATTCACACCCCTCTATAATTACTAATCGTAGATGACCAGCATTCAACTAGCGAACGAGTTCACATAGCCTTACTTCCTGTTCACCCTTCTCTGTAGCCACATAAATGGAATCTCCAGAAATTGTAACTGAAGCATTAACTTTTCTTTCAATAAGCTTGGCCAACGCTTCAATTTCGCTCCACTGAAATTGAAAAAACGTCGCTGAAAGCGCTGATAACTTCAACGATTCAAGCTGCCACCAGGTCGATGATTTTGAATTGAAGCTATAAACAAATACTTCTTTTGCCTGCCTGGTCGCCTTTTTTATTCGTTCAAGACTTGGCTCGCCA
>CAYNZI010000245.1:0-4244 GCA_964401565.1 uncultured Spongiibacteraceae bacterium | reverse complement strand
AGAATAATTTCAATCCATGAATCAATTTCGCCGATCAGCGATCGTCGCCAAAGATCAGGTTCTTCGGTATTACTTAAGCCCTTACAAAATTCCAGCCTATCTCCTGCGTTCAAACAAAAAGCCAAAACCCTAACGACCATACGCTCGGTTGTTTCTGACGGGTGTTGAGCAATTGTTAAATTGAGCTCTTCATAGAATTCACGGTTTAAATCACTCAGCGAAATATTGAATTTGAAGATTGTCGGCTTTATCGCCATAGGGAAGCATCACTCATTATACGTAGGCGCTCATACTATCGACTTACAGAGATGGTGTCCGATTAGTTAACGAAAACAAATCAACCACGCTGCCTTAATACCGCCAATACAGCTTGTTCCTTAAGTGGGTCTATTCCTGCTCTGGTAAACTTTTGTTGCTTCGGGGAGAGCGTTTTATACCATGCCAGCGTATCAATGGCTGTCGTTGCCAAACTGCGGTAACGTAACCCTGCATTGACACTCGTCTGGTTTTCCCAAAGCTGCTCGTGAATACCATCACTACCGGCATTCCACATCGGCATTTCAGCGCCGTTCACCTTTTGAGATAAAAGAAATTGGGAATCTGCCCACCGAAATCTAACTTCCGAGGTGGTGGTGGCCCGGATACCATGTAGCAATCCACCCCAGTTAAATAATCCATTAGGGCCGGACGCATTGAATATCCCGGCCGTATCGTTTTCCGCCAACGTCAAATAGAACTCGGCCAGATCCCTTACATCAATCAGTGAATAACTCGTTTCAGGTGTACCCGGCGCCATTATCTCCCCGCCCCGATGAATGCGGTCTACCCACCAGGTAAACCGCTGAGTGCCATCGCCTGGCCCCGCCACATAGGTTGGGCGAACGATAGTACTATTGTCACCGTAAGCATTAGTGACATACCCTTCGGCAACCGCCTTTAAAGGACCATAGTATTTTCCAACGTTTTCTGATGCTGGCTCGGCTAACGCGGCCAGCTTGGACGTTGCCCCCATTGGCAAACGATCGGGTGCTACGTCGTAGGCCGCCACCGACGAGGTGAAAATGTATCGCCCTACTCGCCCCTTAAGTAAGGTAGCAGAGTCTTTCACATGCCTTGGCACATAACCTGAATTGTCCAAAACAACGTCCCACTCCCCTGTTGCCAAAGCCTTGAGACCATTGTCTCGGTCGCCGACGAGTTTTGTCGCTTCGGGAAATAGCTCTTTATTGGTCCGGCCGCGATTGAACAATGTAATATGGTGGCCTCTAGCTTGTGCCGCCCTAACAAAGTGCGGGCCAATAAATCCAGATCCTCCCAGAACAAGTATTCTTTTAACCGCCGGTTTTGCCACTGCTGACGAAACCGTTGACGACATCGCGCCAGCCGCTACAACGGCAGCAGCACTCAGTAGCTCTCTTCTTTTTATGTTCATTTCGCTCTCCACGGTTTAATACGATTAGTTGGGGACGTTAATTCTACTCAACATCTTTTCCATCACTCGTGATATTCGCGGCACCACTGCCCAAGGTCATTGACCAAACCCAAAAATGGTTCATCACCACCATTTGAACAGCAACTATGACCAATGCAACGAAAGACGCGAGCGTAGACATCCATACTTCCCCGTCCATCCACCAGACAACAGCACTGAAAACACACAGAGCTAGCACAATTAGCGCCATCGGAATAACATCCTTAAGTGATGCTTTACTGCGCGCTCTAAAAAATTCTTCATTCTCGACCTCTTCACGAGCACGACGCATATCATGTTGGCTGACCCAGGGAATGGCGACAAACAGAATCGCTAACATGAGCAACCATTGGGGAACCGCATCAGAATCCAGGTTTCCCACCATCGTAAACTGCACAACGCCTATCACGAAAGGAAAGAATGAATCGGACGTCGACGGTACCCAGCGGAACCGCATAGCATTACTCGCATAACTATGCCAAATCAAAATAATACCTAAAAATGTGGTCACAATTCTCATCCAACCACCAGCTGCGACCCAACTCATTTCATAAAATTCGTGGTGATTGCGAACCTCTTCCCAAAGAAGCTCAAAGGCTAGTGCCTGGACAATACTGAGTAAGGTCAGTAAAACCATAGGGAAGTTATTTTTAGCTCTATTGCGAATAACACTCATAACGGGGCCTGAAATTCGTTGCGAATAAGCGCCGAGTATATACGATATTTTGTCTATAAATATATGCGTAAAAATCGACCAGAGACAACTGGAACTCGCAACTCGCAGTAACTACGAGTTGGTTTTTGAGCATGACGATAGACACATCAAAGGTCAGCCTGACAAAGTGATTGAATGGCTGGGAATGATAGCAGGAGACTCGCCCTATAAAATTTCGCGTCTTGATCACTGCCTGCAAACGGCGACAAGGGATGAAGCCGACGACGCTGATGAATAAACTATTGGATCGTATTACACCATTAGTGTAAATCGAGCAGCCTATTCAATTGTTGTTCAATAATCCGATTTCGCTCTTCCAGAACCTCTTTCTGTTGTAACAAATCAATCACGATGGCAACTGCAACCCAATCAATTTCCAAATCATAGTACAAGCGAACCGCCTTCTGTAACCACCGTACACTGGATGTATCAAACACCCAGTCAGCTGCAACATGCCCTTCGGCAGGCTCGGCAATACCATGGCTGACTACTTCTACAATTAGCTGCTCCGTCAGCCCTTCGTATTGACATAACTCTTGCAGAGAAACCTTCAACAACACGTTATTCATGATTGCTTACTCCACTCAGTCCTTGGATCAAAGCCGGTTTTCTCTGCCAGTGCCGTCCATAAGTCTTTAACTTCGTCACTGGATGTTGGTGGCACGACGACTTTCAACAACGCATACAAGTCACCGCTACCCGATTTACTCCGCAAGCCCTTGCCTTTAATACGCAATTTTTGCCCCGTCTGGCTGTTTGGAGCTATCGTTAGGTTGATCGTTCCGCTCAGAGTAGGTACGGCAACCTTGGCACCCAGAGCTGCCTCCCAGGGAGCTAATGGCACTGTCACAACCAAGTTATGACCTTCAACATCAAACAGAGGGTGTGGCACTAAGCGAATGTGTAAGTAAAGATCACCACTGGGGCTGCCACCTTGACCCGCGCCGCCTTGTCCCTTGAGACGAATTCGTTCGCCGTCAGTCACGCCGACAGGAATTTTTACTTTCAGGCTTTTCTTGACGTCATGCCGCTGGCCATTTTCATAAACGGGAATAACATACTCGACCAGTTTAGGAATATCGGCCAAGGTATCTTCTAAAAATACAGGCATTTCAATTTCGGCGTCCCGCCCTCTGAAATCAGACTGTTGCTGACGAAATTCGCCGCCACCGCCACCGCCAAACATCGACGAAAAGAAGTCTGAAAAATCACCGTCAAACTGTCTGCCCCCTGCGCCACCAGAATTGGCCGAGCTCTGCCAACCCGGGGGAGGCTCAAAACCACCATCCCGACTGCCACCGTATTGTCGCAACTCATCGTATTCAGCCCTGCGCCCTGGGTCTTTTACTACCTCGTAGGCCTCGGCAACTTCTTTAAATTTGTCTTCTGCACCCTCATCCGGATTTACATCGGGGTGATATTTCCGCGCCAGCTTGCGATACGCTGTCTTGATCGCTTTGCTGTCTGCATCGGGCTCTACACCCAAAATGTTATAGTAATCTTTAAATTCCATAGGACTACCTAAAAAAAGAAAAGGGAAAATGGAAAAAACACCATCTCTGCCAAATATTAATATGAAAATATCAGCCCACGATAATGATTATTACGCTACTGACTTGAATCTTGTTTCAGGTCATCATTTCTCGTCAACTCACTCCCTGCTTTTGCAGCCATTGCTTCAATTGGTTTAACGGTAATGCGCCAGAAACCCGAGCGACCTCCTTACCTTGCTTGAACAAAATCAACGTCGGAATAGATCGAATCGACCACCGTCCCGCGATCTGTTGTTGTGCCTCGGTGTCCAGTTTTGCCAATCTTACACGCGGCTCCAATTCTTTTGCCGCCTGCTCGAATATCGGCGCAAAACTCTTGCATGGGCCACACCAAGACGCCCAACAATCGACCAACACAGGAATTTCATTGTTATTCAATACAGCAGCCACATTAGCAGATGTCAGCACCATAGGTTTGCCGGCAAACAATGGTTGTTTACACTTACCGCATAGAGGCTTGTCAGTCAATCGTTCTTCTGGCAGACGATTGCTGGCATTGCATTTA
>CAYNZI010000244.1:0-4910 GCA_964401565.1 uncultured Spongiibacteraceae bacterium | reverse complement strand
TGTGTAACTGGCAGCATTGGGATAGCTGCGCGAGCATAGTCTTCACGTCGGTTTATCGCTAATGCCCAAAAATGAGGCGGGGTCCAGGCGAAAATAATCAAGACAAGAAGCAGGGCGTGCCCGTGAATTTCATTGGTAACACTAGTCCAGCCTAATAGCGGGGGGGCCGCACCGGGTAACCCACCAATAACAATATTCTGCGGCGTCGCCCGTTTTAGCCAAAGCGTATAAACAACCGCATAACCAATTAACGAAACCAACGTTAGCCACGCGGTTAGTTGGTTGATTGCAATCAACAAAATGGCCATGCCGATCACACCGAGAACAGTGGCGAATATTCCTGCCTGAAACTGACTGATACGTCCTTGAGCAACAGGGCGCTTGTTAGTTCTCGCCATCAGTGTATCAATACGCCTGTCGACCAAATGATTCACGACCGCACCGCAAGCAGAACACAAACCAATGCCCAAATTACCCAGAATTAGAATATCCAGAGGTACGATCCCCGGTACTGACATGAACATGCCAATCGCGGAAGTCAGCAACATCAAATAAACCACGTTCGGTTTAGTGAGTTCGTAGTAATCGCGCCAACGAGGTCGCTGATCGGGAGAGGAAGTTACTGATTCTGACATTGCTAAAGATTCTCGTTAGTAGAACTATCGGCTAAGCGGGCGGTGAAAACCCGATGATTTAGGGTCACTAAAATCACTAATAGAAATGCCCCTACCAAGTTGTGCGCTACAGCAACAAAAACAGGGAATTGAAAAATAATGTTGCCTAGGCCTAAAGCGACCTGCAGCGCCAACACCGCTAAAACAACCTTGCCCAAAGTCCGCACCTGAGGAACGGCGACCGACCGAAATAACATCACCACCAAAGCAACCAGGTACAGCGTGGTAACAATAGCGCCAATTCGGTGACTGAAGTGAATGGCAATCCGGGATTCGTTGTTCATAGTACCGCCCAAATAATTGGGACCGATATGCTGTGTGATATTGAAACCCTGTGCAAAGTTCATCACCGGCAGCCACTGTTGCTGACACGTTGGCAAATCAGGGCAGGCTACCGCCGCATAATTTGACGTGGTCCAACCCCCTAAAGCGATCTGCAAAAATACAATGATCAAACCACCAACAACCAAAGGCCGCAGTGAACGCAACTGCTGAAGGTTGGATTTCGAAAGCTGCCAAAAACTATTGTTCAGTCGAAGCACTAGTAACCAAAGCAAGCTAAACGTGGTAAAACCGCCCAACAAGTGCGCCGTCACAACTTGTGGCCATAGCTTTAACGTGACAGTCCACATGCCAAAAAGACCCTGTAAAATTATAAAGGCCAGAATGAATGCAGGAAGCTTGAACGGAAAACTGGATACACCGCTCTTAACCCCAAAATAACCCAGAACCAACATAGTAATGGCTACAGAACAAACCGCAAAGGGTTCGACCGATACACCAATAATGGCGGTGAGTACGGTCATCAGCACATTCACGACCAACAAACCACTAATGACTTTGACAGGCTGAGGCTGACGTCGGCGCAACGCAGCAATAGTAAATAACGCGATGGTGAAATATCCTAACGCTTGAGCAAAATAGCGATGCACCATTTCGGGCCAAGTTTTATCGTGCTCAACAGGCATGTCAGGAAAGGCCTGGTTAGCGATAGCAACTTCTTCACTGTTCGTCGGCCACAACGCATGACCGTAACAGGTCGGCCAATCGGGACATCCGAGACCCGCGTCAGCCAAGCGGGTAAACGCGCCCATCGCTAAAACGATTACCGCGCACAAACAACCAATGACAGCCAGTTTGAAACCTGGTAATCGAAGTTGGGAAGCATTGTACAAAGCCATGAATAGTTACTCTATATTACTGTTACTTGATTAGCCGCTTCATATCCCGAATGACGGCCTTTCCTAAACCATTAAGAGTGTCTTGTTCGATATCTTCCACTTGGTAATGCATCATCAACCAACCGCGCTGATCCACAACATAAAACGTATTTGCTTTGAAGGGTTCTATATCACTGCCAAAAAACAGATCTCCAACAGACTCCCGACTTAAGCTTACTATATCCATACCAATGTATTCACGATCTATCCGTTGCTGAAGCTCACTACTAACCGACCCGTCTGTTGTTATATACATCAGCCGTACCCGATTCATTTTTTTGGCGAGCGCGATAATACTTTGTCGAGCGACATACAACATTCGCTCACAAGCATCAACGCAATACCTATCGCCAATGACGACAAACGCCCATTTAGGTTCGGGTTTACTGTAATCAAAAACTTGGCCGTCTATGGTTAATAGAGACTGCTCTGCGAGCTGCAGGGGAGGGACGATGAGCACCCCATTATTGACGGTACCCAAATCAACTGTCCGCGTTTCAACAAGGTAATACAACAGTGAAGAGAACAGTAATATAGCGACGGGAATACCAAAAATGGCCAATATTACTTTTCGATTCTTTTTGTTCTGTAGCTGGTCTTTATCTGATTGGTCTTTTGGTTCTGACACGTAGAATACTCACTGTAAGATTAGTTCTATTTGCGGCCTTTAAGCAGGACCCAACAATTTGTATTGGCTAAAAACGCGATAATTAGCAATGTCACACTCATCGCAAACCATTGCACCGCGTAGCCAACATGTTTTTCTGGCTGTAAGTTAACAACCACCCAATTCGGCTGATAGCTGCCGGCAGATTCCATGGACAATCTCACCACATGTGGAAATAAGCGCTGATCAAATTTTTCCGACAAACTCTCAAGATCAACGGCCTGCACAGCGCTCATCCAACCAATGCTTGTTTCTTCTGCCAGCATCAACACATTACCCAGGGGGACATAAACTTCGCCCAACAATTCAACTTCAGCGGTTACTACGTCGATCGCGGGCAAACTTCTTCGGGAAACATCACCTTTAACCCACCCCCGGTTGATAAACACCAAATCGTCACTGCCGGTTGGCTGGAATGGCGTTATTATCTCATAACCAAAGCGACCTTGATAAATTCTGTTATCTAAAAACAAGGATTTTTCATTGATATAGGTTCCTCGCAACCTTACCGGCTGGTAACGTAGGTCCTGATGTTCAGAAAGTGCCTCTATATCAATGGGACCCGCTATTTGTCGTTGTTGAAACAACTCTTGCAAGGCCCTTTTTTCATCCGCACGGTCCAGTTGCCAAAAACCCAAAGACAACAACAAAGGCAAGAGCATTAGCACCAAAAGACTGGCTCGCCAGTCTAGGGTAAATTGTAAACTTTGGTTTTTGATATCAGTCATTTTTGCAGGCGCTGCGTTATAATTGAAGTTTGAGAACACTTACTGGAGCTTAACCATGTGGTTGAAAGTTGTCATCGTAGTACTGTTTATCGCGCTAGTCGCCAGTCTCTTTACTGGCCTGGCGTTTCTATTTAAAGACCGAGAAAACGAAGTTGAATCACGCCGACTCTGGAATGCCTTGACCGTGAGGCTGGTACTTACGGTGCTCTTGGTCGGATTCCTAATATTCGGGGTCTTTACTGGCCGGCTTAGCTCCAATGCACCCTGGGATGCTCGCTATCAAACAGAAGCGGCGAACCCAAACTAAACACCTCCATTTGAAATGGTTTTACGGCTACTCATAACGTAAAAACGGCTGTGAAGTTTCCTTCACAGCCGTTTACATAGGCATTACAACTGTTTACAAAATGTAAACAAACAGGAATAAGCCTACCCAAACTACGTCAACAAAGTGCCAGTACCACGACGAAGCTTCAAATCCAAAGTGATCTTCCGGAGTAAAGTGTCCGGACTTGGCAGAACGCAACCACTGTACCAATAACATAAAGGCGCCCAGACAAACGTGAAAGCCGTGAAAACCAGTCAACATAAAGAATGTAGAACCATAAATACCCGACGATAAAAACAAGCCGTAGTCGACATAGGCTTCATGATATTCAAGATATTGCAGATAAACAAAAATGAAACCCAACGCGACGGTAATGAACAGCCACAAATTCTGGCCTTTACGGTTACCGGCTAGCAATCTCAAGTGCGCGATGTGTGCGGTCACACTAGAGCTCATCAAAATAACCGTGTTCCACAGTGGCAGCCAATGGAATATATTATCCCAACCAGGAAAACTCATGTTTCTGGCGGGGCCAGTCATTTCGCCGTTATTAGCCATCAATTGATTGCTAATACCGACAGCATCCTGCGGCGTCTGCATCAAAGGCCACTCGTAAGTAAACCCAGGCCACAGCAGGTCATTGAACCGTCCTGCTTCACCTTCTCCACCTAACCAAGGTCCTGCCAAATTACGGACATACCACAGCGTCCCGAAGAACACGGCAAAAAACATCACTTCCGAAAAGATGAACCACTGCATACCAATATTGTACGAATGCTTCAATTGTCCACTGTTCATACCCGCACGATTTTCAATAATCGTGGTACGAAACCAGACAAATAGCGTGGACAAGAATAGAACCAACGCAACCGTGAAAATAAACCAGGAGTTAGTGTCCTCTGCTGGATCCCCAAACGTCTTGTCATTCAGTATATTTGCAGCACCAACCAACGTCGTAAAAAGAGACAAACTGGCAAAAATCGCCAAGTAGCTCTTTTCCGGGACGTAATAGGTCTCATAATCTGAATTGCTTTGACCTGTCATTTTTTTTCTCCGTTAATTTCCCCCCTCTTCGAAAGGAGGAAAATAGCTTACATTTTATCTCGTAGCGACCGGGGCATTCGCTGCCGCCATCGCTGTTACATCGAAAATAGTGTACGACAAAGTAATCGTGTGAATGTCGGCCGGTAAGTCCTGATCAACAATAAATTGAAGTGCCATATCCGCTTGCTCACCTGCCGCCAAAGGCTGCTGGTCAAAACAGAAGCACTCAGTCTTATGAAAATACTCTGC
>CAYNZI010000243.1:0-4916 GCA_964401565.1 uncultured Spongiibacteraceae bacterium | reverse complement strand
TTAACAATGGCTCGAATAACGGTTCAACCGGATAGAAACAATCTTCCAGAAGAGTGAAGTATGACTATCAAATAGAAAGCGAAGATTGTGATGTATTCTACGAGCTTTTTTCAAGATTAAGCAGATACTCTTTCGCACCAATCCCGCCCGCGTATCCCGTTAACGATCCGTTCTTTCCGATCACTCGATGACAAGGGACAACAATTGAAATGGGGTTCGCGCCGTTTGCTGTGCCAACAGCTCTAACCTTCTCTTTGCCACCAACACGTTCCGCTTGCACCTGATAACTAGCGGTTTCACCGTAGGGAATATCCAAAAGAGCGTGCCACACTTTCTTCTGGAAAATCGTGCCGTCAAAAACAACTGGCAACTCAAAAGACCTTCTCTTTTCGTCAAAATACTGGCCCAGTTGAGTTTCGACCTCTGCCACTAAGCCACTATTCTCAGCCCGCTTTAGCGTCGAAATTGTATGCGCAGTCGTTGCATTTTCCAGATCGGATTCCCATAAAATTCCGTGTAACTCTTTAGGCCTTATAACCACGATAAGCTCACCCAGAGGGCTGGCAATTCTCTGGTAAACGCAATCGATCGGAAATCGCTTCATCACTCTCATCATTCGCTCCTCAATCGTGCAAACTATTCCACAAATACATTGCAGCATAACCTCGCCACGGTCGCCATTGTTCGGATATCTCTGCCAACTCACCGGCCGTAACTTTATCACCGTTGATTTGGCCGTATGCTTTAATCAGTCCAAGATCTGCGGCCGGAAAAGCGTCGGGGTCTCTCAACGCCCGCATGGCAATATAGTTAGCAGTCCATGGCCCGATCCCCTTGATCGACGTTAAACTTGCCATCACTTTGCGGGTGTCAACGGGCGGCGTTATTTCAAAACATCCCCGCAGATAAGCCTCGGAGAAACGTTTAATCGTGTCAATGCGAGCCGTGGTAAGGCCAATATTACTCAGGTCGGCGTCAACCAAGTGCTCTGCTGCTGGAAAAAGACAAACAATTTTTTGGTCAGCATCGCTCATCGATGTGAGGAATTTTTTGGCGAGGGGCTCTCCGGTTTTTTCCACGAGACGACGGGTTATCGTCGCTGCTCCGACTACTGTAATCTGCTGACCAATAATCGTTCTCAGTGAAAGCTCAAAAAAACTCCAGGCCCCAAGAATACGGACACCCGGTTTCAGCTTGATTGTTTTCGCTAAATGGCTGTCGGACGACAAGTAATGATCAATGCCTTGCGGATCTGAATCCAGGTCAAACAGCTCCCTGGATTTTTGAATGATTTTCGGCAAGTGACGCCAAAACATCCCCGGGACTTCTAGTGTTAGGTTATTGCTATGGGGGGGGGTTCCGACTCTGATAATTCCGCATTGCCCGTCCAGCTTTAATACTCGACGATAGACTCCCTCGCTAAATTGCTCAACACCATCAATCAACCGCGGCTGGAAATACTTTTCAATCTGTAGCCAACTGAACGGTGGGCGATAGGCCATATTGACCACCAGAACGGACTCACTGGCGTCAGTTGCGTTTGTGCCCTTACGAAGAGCCGAGGGAGTCTTCTGATAGGTTTTCCTGATGTCAGCATTAAACTGTCGCGTGCTGGGAAAACCCGACGCCATTGCAATTTGCGACATTGTTAGCTGCGTTTCATTGATCAGCTTTTTTGCCATTTGCACACGCTTTGTTGTAATGACCTGCGTGGGAGAAACATTCAGTTGCTGTTGAAAGGTTCGACGCAAGTGACGCGATGAAATACCCAGACGCCGCGCGATATCATCAACTTTCTGGCCGTCGCCACCTTCGTGTTCAATTATCTGTAGGGCATGCCGAACGGTTTCAGACATTTTCAAATTGACAGAAAACGAAGGTGATGACTCCGGGAAGCAGCGCAAGCACGGTCTAAAACCTGCACTTTCAGCGCCGGCAGCCGTCGAATAGAACAAACAATTTTTGTACAAAGCTGTTGGGGCGGGACAAATCGGGCGACAATATATTCCGGTCGACTTTACCGCGATATAAAATTTCCCATCAAATCGAGAGTCACGACTGGAAAGGGCGCTATAGCAAGCAACAGGATCAAGGTTCATGACTCCATCTTATAAGGCCATATAACTCCTGGCTAGACATATTCGGACGCAACTAGCCAGTGGCACCCAGCTAGTTTTGCGCTTCTAGCTCTTCTCTAATTGCATCAATGACCGAGCGAGTTTGCGGACGAACACCTCGCCAAATGCAGAAAGACTCAGCGGCTTGCTCAACCAACATACCCAAGCCGTCAGATACTGCCCAGGCAGCATTTTCCGCCCCCCAGCGCATGAATGGAGTAGGGCTGGCACTGTACATCATGTCATAACAACACCCTTCGTCAGTTAACGCCTCGCTCGGAAGTGGAGGTAGTTCACCAGCCAGACTGGCGCTGGTGCCGTTAATGATCAGATCAAACTGATTGGCGCGCAATGCTTCAAAACTACACGCGCTAACGTCGCCAAATTGTGAAAAATCTCTTGCCAATTGCTGCGCTTTTTTTACCGTACGATTGGCAATAAGCAGGTGACTAGGTTTTAACTTAATCAACGGTTCCAACACACCGCGAACCGCACCACCTGCACCGAGCAATAACACGCGTTTTCCAGTAACTTCCCACGCCAGGTTTTCACAAATATCTCGAACCAAGCCCGCTCCATCAGTGTTATCGCCGTATATTCTGCCATCTTCTTTCAGAGCTAAGGTGTTCACAGCACCAGCACAACGAGCCCTGGCACTCAGTTCATCAGCAAATTCATAAGCATCCAGTTTAAACGGCACAGTAATATTCAAGCCTTTACCACCATTGCCAAAAAAACTGCGCGCAGCGTCGGCAAATTTACCGTCATCCACCTGATGACGGCGATAGCTGATGTTCTGCTGTGTTTGTTTGGCAAACGCACTGTGTATTTGCGGTGACTTGCTGTGTTTTATCGGGTTACCGAATACGGCGTACTTGTCCATTGTCGTCATTACTATCCAAACTCATCGACCTAGGCGCTTAAACCCAGTCTTTAGCTATTAGAAATTTCTCGGTCAACGCCGCTTCTGCGCTATCTTTCTCTGGTTGCCAGTCGTATACCCAACTCACCAGTGGTGGCAAAGACATCAATATCGATTCTGTCCGTCCATTGGACTGCAAACCAAAGATGGTGCCGCGATCCTGCACCAAGTTGAACTCAACATAACGGCCGCGGCGATACAGCTGAAAATCCCGCTCACGCTCCCCAAAAGGCATCCCTTTTTGTTTAGCAACAATCGGGCGATACGCCTCAACATACGAATTGCCAATAGCCTGCATGAGATCAAAACAGCGCTCAAATCCACCCTCATTGAGATCATCGAAGAACAAACCACCAATGCCCCTGGGCTCATTCCTATGCGGAAGAAAAAAGTAATCATCGCACCATTGCTTATATTCCTGGTAAACATGCTCGCCAAACGGCTCACAGGCCTTTTTAGCCGTCTGGTGCCAAGTGACGCAATCATCTTCATCGCCGTAGTAAGGTGTTAAGTCGTATCCACCACCGAACCACCAAACAGGTTCTTCGCCTTCTTTTTCAGCAATAAACAGCCGCACGTTGGCATGACTTGTTGGTACATACGGATTTTTGGGATGTATAACCAAAGACACACCCATAGCCTGAAAGCTTCTACCCGCCAATTCAGGCCTAGCCAGCGTCGCCGAAGGAGGCAAGCCCGTGCCAAATACGTGAGAAAAGTTAACGCCGCCTTTTTCAATCACAGCTCCATCCGTTAAAACTCGCGAGCGCCCACCGCCACCTTCTGGACGCTGCCACTCATCTTGCCGAAAAGTGGCTCCACCATCCTCTTCCTCCAACTGGCGACAAATCGTGTCCTGAAGTTTTAAAAGATAGGCTTTAACTTGGTCTACCGCTATTTCACTCATCGCTATGCAAATTCCCAGGGCCTGTGTTCGCAGGCGGTTTAACGAAGCAGCTACACACTAGCTACGCTTGCCAACGCTATTACCGCCAACAGCGCGCCACTTTATCACTACGCAGGTCTGAATACTTTATCCGATATCAAATCTCTAATTTCTGATGGTTTTGCATTTTCGCCGGTAGAACCCGGAAGGATATAGTCCAGCCCACACCCAAGATACCGATGCATTTTCCAGGGCCATTGACAGGGTGGCTTACCTGCAGTATTTGCTGACGTTGACACGATTGGAGCACCAAAAGCAGCGCATAAAATCACAACAGGTTTGTAAGTGCTCACCCTCAATGCAATACTATTATAATTACCTGTTATCCAAGGCTTTGCGTATTTATTCGCGGGAACTAACCAGGTAGTTGGAGCGTCTGTTGGGCGCTCGAATTTATCGTGAAGCGAAGGGCTAAGGCCCTCAAGGTATTGAGAAAATTGCTCGACGGAAGCGGCAACAAGAATCAAACCCTTGGATACGGGTCGTTGTTTTAGCGCCAATAATTTCGCCACTGCCTTTTGATTATCAGGATCACAACCAAACCCCCAGACAGCCTCGGTGGGATATGCGATAACACCTCCACCCCGTAATTGCTGGGCAGCGTGATGGTACTTTATTGGTATTACCGCCATAACCCTGACCGTTTTAACCTTTGAGTTTTTCCTGTAAAGCCGCATCTTTAGCGATCACCACCTGAGCATTTGCCTCGCGCTCATCTATCAATTTTTGATGCAGGGAGGGATCAGCTGTCGCCAATATTTGAGCGGCGAGATAGGCTGCGTTTTTTGCGCCTGCCTTACCGATTGCAACGGTAGCCACAGGAATGCCACCCGGCATCTGTACCGTCGATAGCAAGGCATCCAAACCATCCAGTGACGCGTCAATTGGCACACCGATAACCGGCTTTAACGTTGTCGCGGCAACAGCACCC
>CAYNZI010000242.1:0-4937 GCA_964401565.1 uncultured Spongiibacteraceae bacterium | reverse complement strand
GCAATCAGAGGCAACGGAGTGACGTTATTGCGGAACATAAAAGATGAGCGCTGAGTGAGTGACTGAGACCGGCTGTTTTTTAAGCCGGGCTCAGTCAAGAGGGAGGGTAGCCGGGACGGCCGCCAGCTGTGGAGCAATCACGTCGCGCCGTTGCCGGATTCAATAACCGCTGCCGAGCTAATTAATACTGACTGCAGCATCTCTGAAAAACAACCACGATTTGATACACTACCCCCCTACTCGTTACCAACGGTAATATCATGATTGACCCTTACGAACAAAGCGACTCATTTATCACTGCCAATGGGATCCAGTTCCATTACGCTTTAGACGGTGATGCCAGCAAGCCCGTATTAGCTTTGGTGAATATGGCCAGCGCGAACCTCACAAATTGGGAACACTCGCTACAGTTCTTGCTACCGCACTTCCAGGTACTGAGATTTGATATACGTGGCACCGGAAAAAGCGGCTGGGGCAATGATGATCAGTTTACATTTTCACAATACGCTGACGACCTCGTGGCCATCATGGACGCCCTCCATATACCCAAAGCCTTTGTCTTAGGTGTTGCCTATGGTGCCCGAACCGTTGCCCAGTTTGGCATTCGCCACCACAATCGATTAACTGCCCTTGCCTTGTTTGACGTTGCCCTCACACCTCCCGTAGAGCAAACCGGGCAGCGAGAACTTGGCCAACAAGCACGTCAGATGTTAAAAAAAGCAGGCGAACCTGAATACCCTAGTCGAAAATCCTGGCGCTTTTATGAAAACCGCGATGCAGCGCTAAGCGCTCATACAGCTCACCAAAAGGAACCAGACACAAGCAACTCACTCAGCCACCTTCGAGTGCCAGTACTGGTTGCATGCGGGCGGCAAGACATGAATTTGGAAGAGGCGCAACGAATTGCCGACGCCATTCCAGAGAGTGAATTTAAAATTATGGAAATGACAGGCCACGGATCACCGTTATTTCGTCCGGCCTATTTTGCACAACTCGTTACCGAATTTTATCAAAAAAACGTCAGCACTTAATTGAGAGAATACTAAACGCGGTATAGTCCCTGAGTGTCTTCCGCTTTTATCCTTCTGGTTTCAGCGCGCCATCTTCGACGGCGCACTAACGAACTCGCCGTTAAGCAAGTTTGTCAGACACCTGATCTGCACTGCGAAGCCTCGAGTGAACTTCTGCCAAGCGCTCTTTACTGACATCAAGTTTTGTTGACATCCACCAAGGGACAACATAGAGCAGAGCCAACAAAGGACCCATAACGATACCAATACCCAACAGTGCGGTATCGGGTGCGTCGCCCGGCGCCACTCCAGCCTCCAATCCGATAATATCCAAAAGTGGACCCGCCACCATATAACCGAATCCCATCACAAATTTTGTTGCAAATGCCGCGGCAGCAAAAAAAACACCCTCTTGCCTTCGTCCCGTTTTCAATTCATGCTCGTCGGCGATGTCAGCCATAATAGAATGCGTATTCACCGTGCGAATAATTGTCAAACTGGTAAATAACATCATATTGATAAAGATAAAGACAAACAGCAGAGCCGACCCATTCTCCGGCAATAAATCCAAGAGTCTGGCTGGGTACAGCCACAGCGTATTAAAAAGTAAACCTATGACTGAGAATTTCAGAAGATCCTGTTTTTGCCAACGACGGGCAATAAAACGCATGCCTGGAAAGAAAATAGTAACAGCGGCTATGGATGCCAAAGAAAGAACCGATATCTGAAGAATGGTCAGCTCCCAAAAGTAGGTGTACGCAATCATGTTCAACGCGCCCATGACTCCCATCATCGCACCCATCGCCAAATCGAGAAATATAATACGCTTGAAATTTTCATCCCCAAGCGTGGCCAGCGTATCGCGTATCATCCCGGAAAATCCAACAGACGGTTTGTTGCGGCTAGCAACTTCCTTTAATCGCGGGATAAACTGCCGGGTTCCCAATATGCAAATAACAGCGGCTATAATGACAGCAAAAAATGAAACCCATCCATAAAGGTAATAATTTTCAATAACGAACCGTCCGTCTATACCTCCCGAGTCCCTAAACAGTAACGGCAACGTGATTGCAGGCAGCAGTACTCCCATAGTCCAACCAAGATTTGTCCGAAAATTAACGATGGATGTACGCTCGTGGTAATCATCAGAAATTTCAGCACCCATAGCAGTATGCGGAATTATAAAAACAGTCAGGAAGGTACGAACAGCAATAACAGAAGCCAATAGCCAAAAAAACAAAGGCCATTGCGTGCCATGCACAATTTCCAATGGATGAAACAACATGACAAACGACAAGGCCAAAGGCACAGTCCCTGCAATCATCATCGGGTGGCGACGCCCCCAGCGAGATTTCAAGCGGTCAGACCACGCTCCAATCATAGGGTCGGACACAGCGTCCCACATCACTGAAATAAAGATAGCCAATCCGGTTAATGCGCCTGAAAGGCCGAGTACTTGCTTATAAAAAAGTAACACAAAGATAGCAAATGCCGCATCTTTGATAGAATAGGTCATTGTGCCCATTCCATAAGAAAACTTTGCCCCAAAACCGATTTGCTTCATTCACTATCCCACGCGTCAATTGTTATTATTCTGGTCATCATCATGACACTAACGCGGCCGCTATTTTATTAAACTTTAGACATCGGGTTTTTAACGAGATTGACGACTAACCAATGACGTCTGTGCCTCATTGAACGTTGCTCTAAGTCCGATTTTATTCATGGAGCGCGTCGTAATGTAGAGCCACTCTTTTCTTATAAAGAGATTCCAGAAAATCGAGCTTGGGACGAATAACCCCAGATTGAATCGTATCAGTCTCGGAAAACACCATCCAACGGTCGCTTGCCCGATCGTATGTCGGCCATTGCAGTAAGCCATCGCCATTAGGATTACCCGTTCGCGCAAAGTTTACCCAGTAGCGTTGCATCCTTTGAGAGAGCGCTTGGATTAATTCATTCTTATCGAGATGCCCCGCAAAAATAAAGTAACCATCCGTTCCGTGTGCAGTGCCCGGAGTATTTTGCTTTTCTTCCGCAGCTACAAAATCTGTGTAGTACAACCAGGAATTTGACGAAACCTGACTCATACTGCTCGCTAACAATCGCGCTGATAATAAGTAGCGATTATCGCCAAACATACGTGACAACCAAATATCGTCACTATCATCACTATAGAGTCGACGAGCCTCGTCCAGATTGTCGCCGATGGAGCGTGTATAGTCTTCGGTCGAAATACCTGACCATCGCATCACTGAGCCTTCAAAACTATTGCCGCCACTCATATAAGGCACATCGAGCTGATCGCCGCGCATAAAACGTATGCCTGGTTCCTCAAGAACAGAATCACCATCGACAATAGGAACTTGAAAACCCACTTGCGCCTTTACCAAAGCGGATCCATCCAACTTGTATAACATATCTTTCGTTTGCAACTGGTCGCTAACTAGAGTTACAAGTTCCCTGCTGATGTCTTCGGCCTGCTCAGCTTTACCCATATAGACATTTTTAGGCGCGGGGTTCGGCGCCTTTGCGTTACGGGGCAGCGCCCATGCAGAATATCCACTTTGAGCAATAGCACGATGAACCAGACCCTTCGCGCCTTCGCTGGTCAGCAGTAAATTCACCGCCATACCACCAGCAGATACGCCAAAAATAGTGACATTTCCAGGATCGCCACCAAAGTTCTGAATATTGTCCTGAACCCACTGCAGCGCTGCAATCATGTCCAATACGCCCATGTTCGCAGGCCGGCCCGGCAGCGCTTCATGAGAGAAGAAACCTAACGGACCCAACCGGTAATTTAGCGACACTAAAACAACACCCTGATCAGAAAATGTTTCTCCTGGGATATTGCCAGAGCCTCCTCTAAAACCACCTCCGTGGATCCACACCATTACCGGGCGTTTTTTACTGTCCGGCTGAGGAGTCCATATGTTAAGCATCAAACAGTCTTCACTCATGTCCGTTACAGACGTCCCTGGGCGAACGGGCTGCAGACACGCGCGACCAAATTCGCTGGCATCGATTAGATTCGCCTGTTTACCAACAGGGCGAGGTACCTGCCATCTCAGCTCATCGATCGGTGCCATGGCATATGGAATTCCCTTGAAACTGTGCACACCCTCGAGCTCGACTCCCTGTATTCTTCCCGCCTGGGTGTCGACAACCGACGTTGCCGCAAATGCTGGTCCGGCGGCTACTAAGCTGACTGTAAATACCAATCGTACCAACAGTTTCAATCCGGACGTTTTTAAAGTTAGTTTTTTTGCAATCATATTTATCATTATTGTCATAACATTTATTTATTAGTGGGAGCAGCATGCCACAAATAACATATTTGTGGCAAAAAATAGCGTTCCAGCCTGGCAACCACAAACAAGATCAAAATCCTGTCGCTGCGCAGATCTCACATCTGCAGCGGCATACTATCGACGGGCGTCTAATCGTCGACCGCCAGGACCAACAACAATACTCGGTTATTTTTCACTACGGCGAACACAATGAAAGTATCCCTTTGGAGAAAGTTTGTCTGTTAGAATCAGCCGCCTCGTACATTACAATAATATTTTTGATCCAGTGAGCTAATTTCATGACTATTTCCCTTGCCGTCATTATCGCCTACCTTGGCGTCTTCACTATCATTGGTTTTGTACTGAATCGAAAAAACAAAAACTCAGATGACTGGGCAACAGGCAGCTCCAATATGAGTATTTGGATGCTGGCCGCAGGCATTGCCGGAACCCGTATTGGCGGCGCGGGTACCTATGGCGTTGCCGGCGATGTTATGACCAGCGGGCTGGGGAATCTCTGGTACGGCATCAATTCTTTTTTGGCATTGATATTAGTCGGCATATTTTTTGCGATCCCTTATCGGCGCTTAAAACTTTCCAGCACGGGCCAGGTTTTTGATCGCAGGTTTGGATC
>CAYNZI010000241.1:0-4958 GCA_964401565.1 uncultured Spongiibacteraceae bacterium | reverse complement strand
CTCGACCAGAGTTAGCCTACGAGCTAGTGAGTAAGCTCGCATACTGGCATCCTGATGATGTTGTTGAGGTCGCGGCGCAAATCGGTACAAGCTTGCCCGAACTGCGTGTCGAGATGGCGAGAGTTGCGGTGGAAGCGGCCCCCGAGTCGGTCACTGAAGTTGCCCGCTACTATGCCCAGGTATTAGCAGAAGAGTATGACTCGGTTAGGCCTGCTGACAGAGAAGAAGATACCAGTGAAGCGGAGGCGGTCAATATTGCCGCTGAACTTTGGCAGGGCGCAGACGATCAGGCTCTGGATGTGGCTGTTGCACTAGCAGACGCCTTTCCTGCATCAGCGGTTTCATTAGCCCAAGAATATATTGCCAGTAATGCGGGTGATATAGGCGATGATCTCACTTTATCGGAAGAGAAAATTGATGGTCAGTTAGAAGACGAACACCCGGCCATTGGGGATTTGACGTCAATACAAAGCCCTACAGATTCCGTTGAGATAGATGAAGCTGAATACGAAAATACGGTTGAATTGGTGGCAAGGCTCGCTGAGGCAGCACCAGAACACGCCATGGACATGGCCGTAGCTGTAGTGGAAGCCGTGCCGGGAAGTGCCGCTGAAGTAGCCGCACAAATGGCTGTTAACCTACCGGAGACGTCTGTTGATAGTGATATCGATGACGTTAGCGTTGCAAATTCAGATCAAAGTGCCGAATACGAAGAGGTTGTGGAGCTGGTGTATCGTTTCACAGAAGCCTCGCCCGATAATGCCATGGACGTTGCCGTTGCCGTGGTAGAAGCCGTACCGGAGAGTGCCGCTGAAGTTGCCGCCGAATTTGCCTCACATATTGGCGACGAGTCTAAAGAAGCCGAACAAGAAAGTGAAGAGGCCGTGGAGCTGCTGCATCGTTTAACACAAGTGTCGCCAGACAACGCTATGGATGTAGCCGTGGCGGTGGTTGATGCTGTTCCTGACAGCGCCGCCGATGTTGCGACACAGTACGCGGAATATTTATCGGAAACCGAATCGGTTGATGATCAGGGTTATGAAGAGGCGGTTGAACTGGTACAACGCCTGTCGGAAGCTTCACCCGACAATGCCATGGATGTTGCTGTTGCTGTGGTCGAAGCCATGCCAGAGTCGGCCTCCGAGGTGGTGGACGCTATCAGTGAAGGAGATGAGTCAGTGGAGGGTGAATTAATGAATTCAATGACGGATAAACCCGACAGTTAGAAGAATGTGCGGATAGATATTGCTCAAGGAGGAGGTGGCGGAGACGACCCGCGGGCAGGGGGTCAGTGTTTAGCGTATAGTTTGTAATGGTTGGTTCTGTCGGCAATTGCGAAAGGCACTTTGCTTATTTTAAATGGGACGCAAAAGGGCTTTTATCCCGCCTGTATTCGGAATGCGTTAGCGTGCGTAGTACGCTGTGAGTCCGGAAAATTTCACAGAGTGAGGCAATCAATGTATCGGTGGTGTCAGCAGCGTTTTCGCACAACCTCCCTCGGCCCGGGCGGTCATCTTGCCATGCCTCTGCTGTGGGTGTGCTTGCTTATCACCCCGTCGGTGATGGCGAACACGGTTCCCTCTGTCGATGCTATCAACCGGCAACTCGAGGAGATTTCTGCGCGTGGCGACCTGGGCGAGGACCTGAAAACATCCCTTGTGAGCCAGTTGGAGGCGTCCGCCGCCGCGCTGCAGCGAGCTGCGTCGCTGAATGCGAGTACGGCTGACAATAAGTCTGAAACCGATAGTACGCAACAAACCGTCGGGCGCTTACAAAATCAGTTGGCGCAGGCGCAGGCTAATCCACCGGATACAGCCAGCCTTGTTAACGAGGGCGCGCCCCCGCAGCAAATTGATAGCCAGATCTCTTTACTGGAGGCCAAGCGAGAAGCACTTGCGGGACGTCGTGGCCAGTTGTTGCGAGAAATGGAAGACTGGCCGGGCCGCCGCAATGCCATCCAGCAACGACTGGTGGCGCTTCAGGGAGAAATTGATGACAACCTCAGGGCCACTTTGGCACCCGGGGATACGCTCGAAAGAAAAGTTGCAAAGCAATTGGCTCAAGCTAAAGGGCTGGCCATGCTGGCTGAACAGCACAACCTGCAGCAGGAAATGCTTGGCAAACCGGCCCGGTTGGAAGTCAGCTCAGCAGAGCGGGACTGGGTGGGGCAGGCACTGGCGCATGTAGACCTGAAACTCGCGGCGCTGAGCGAAGCGGCCGAATCAGCTCGGGCCCGCGCCACCCAAGAGAAACTGCAAACCGCCGCTGCGCTAAAAGAAGAACTCAGTGATCTCTCCCCGGGCATAAAAGAATACGCAGACCGCAACCAGACACTGGCGTTACAGTTACAGCAGTTTTCCGTCGAGCTCGAAGTGGCAAGAGCCAATACGTAAAGCATACAAATGCTGCTTGAAGATATTGAGCAGGACTCCTCCTTGATGCGCAGGCGCCTTGACGTGGCCGGGCGCAAGGATATTCTGGGGAGGGTAATGATCAGTCAACTGGACAACTTGGCCAATACTGTTCAGATACGGCGCGATATGCGTGTTCGAAATGAGCTGATCGCTGATCGCTCGCTGAATGATATCGATGTGGATGAGGAGCTGCGTGCCCTTACTTCCCGCCAGCGTTATCTGGAGGTAACGCTACCGGCACTGGACCTGGAAGACACTGTAGCGGTCAATGCCGCTGCGCAACTCGTCGATCAGCGACAGGAATTACTTCAGGCCAGTAACGACAGCGTCAAAGTATTGCTGCGGAGTTTGGTGGAGAACAATGAAACGTCTAACAATCTGATTTCCGTTACCGACAATTTCCACCAGTTCCTGGTGGGCAATCTCATGTGGGTGCGAAACTTTGGTTACATTAACCCGAAGACATTTTTCTTACAGGTTAAAGCGCTGGTTTCGCCTGCCGACTGGGCAGCCGTGCCGTCGAATTTGCTGCGAGGGTATCAACGGCATGCTTGGTCCGCAGCACTGCTGTTCATCTGGGTGTTGCTACTGGTTTTGCGCCGGCCCCTGAAAGCTCTGTATGAAGAGCGCCTGCACCAACCCGCATTGCTAAATGCCAGAACATTGGGGAATATCATTCTCGGCTTGGCGCTATCATTGATTATTGTTGCACTCTGGCCACTCATGTTATTTATCGCGGGGTCCTTTTTGGACGCCGCACAACCTAGCAGCAATTTTCTCGAGGCTCTAGGTGCCGCTTTGAATTTTTCCGGCTCAACGTTGTTTGTACTGTTAGTGGCGAGGCTGTTACTTAGTCCTATGGGGGTTGGCCGGCGCCTGCTGAAATGGGACACCCGAATGCTCAACAACCTGCGTCGAGAGCTTGAATGGGCTGGGCCAGTCACCATTGTGGCGTTATTTTTGAATGTATTCGCCACCAATTTAGACGTTGTTACCAGCGGTGGTCCTCTGGGTGCACTCACCACTGCGACTGTATCAGTGACTATTATGATTTTTGCACTGCGCCTGCAATGGCAAGACATCTTCGCGGGTGATCGTGCCCTGCGGTTGTCCTTGCGCTTTACGGCGTTTCTGGCGGCAGTGGTGGTTATTATGCAGCTGCTGGGACTGTTGTTCGCCGCAGAAATTTATCTGGGTGCGCTGTGCCTGTCCATCTTGATGTTGCTGGTCATTAAAACGTTAACCGACGTTATGAAACGCGCGCTGCTTATTTTACGGGCGCGGCTGGAACGAAAGGCGAAGGAAGAAATTCGGGCGTTGGGAGAAGGGGAAGAAGATGCAGGAGACATGGAAAACCAAGTCGACATGGTTTATCTCTCAGAAGCCCACAGTAAATTACTTAACCTGGTTCGAATGATAGCTCTGGGGGTGGTGTTGTGGCTGATCTGGTCACCGACTCTTCCCGCATTTAATCTGCTGGAGTCTGTCCCCCTCTGGCAGGTCAGTGGTGCAACCGACACCGGAGAAGTGCTGCGCACCATCACCCTGTTCGACCTTGCCTTAAGTGTAATCATTATTGTGGCGACTGCGCTCATCGCCAAACACCTGCCCTCGCTGGTGCAGTTATTTTTGCTGGAGTGGGTCGATATTAGCGCCGGCGCTCGCTATGCAAGTGGTATCTTGATGCAGTATGTGGTCGTGGCCATGGGCGGCTCACTATTTCTCACAACTGTGGGGTGGGAGTGGGGCAATTTACAGTGGCTGGTCGCTGCTCTGGGCGTGGGTATTGGGTTCGGTTTGCAAGAAATTGTCGCCAACTTTGTCAGCGGTATCATCATTCTTTTCGAGCAGCCCATTCGTGTGGGAGACATTATTAGCGCCGGAGGTGCTGAGGGCACTGTTAAAAAAATCAGCGCCAGGGCCACTGTCATCCAAACCTTTGAGGGCAAAGAACATCTTATTCCCAACAAGGAACTTATCACCGGCCACGTGATTAACTGGTCTCTCACGGAAAATGCGATTCGGGTGGTGATTCCCATCGGCATTGCCTACGGTAGCGATGTGCGCCGTGCACTGGAATTACTCGTAGAGACCGCCCGGGAAACCGAATTGGTGCTTGATGAGCCGGCACCCCGCGCCACCTTCGAAGACTTTGGCGACAACGCGTTGATGCTCTGGCTGCGTTGCTACGTGGCAGAGGACCGACCAGGCGCGTGGACTGAACTACGCACCCGGATTAACGACAAGTTCAACGACGAAGGTATTGTGATCGCCTTCCCGCAGCGGGACCTACATCTGGATTTTTCCGAGGCATTGAAGGTGGAAATCGCCGGCCCTCAGGGGGGGGCTGCGCCCGCAGCGTGACCGCTAAGTGTCCGCTAGGAGAAATTGACATCGTTGTCTTGGCATTGATAGGATAGCTCCCCCGTTTGGAGGCGCGACCAGAGTGTAACCTTATAAAATAGGTTGAACTATTGTGAGTTAAACTTGCCTTATACGATTGAATAATCGCTACGAACCTTAACTTGGTGTTGGAAAATGACA
>CAYNZI010000240.1:0-4968 GCA_964401565.1 uncultured Spongiibacteraceae bacterium | reverse complement strand
CTATAACAATTTCTGCCTCGATGCTTACTTTTGTATAAAGCCAAGTCCGCTTGTTTTAATATTTCGTCTTCGTTAGTAGACACATTGTTAAATAGAGTGATCCCAATACTACAGGTTAACGTGTATGGGTTATTTTCCAATAGAAAAGGCTCTCGAATGAGAGTTTGTAACATTCTCGCAACTTGCGCCGCAATGACCTGCGATTTACTCAGGTCCTGATCAAGATCTTCAAGAAGAATGACAAATTCATCACCGCCTAAACGAGCAAGGACTTCATGATGCCTTAAACGTTGCTGTAACCGCCGGGAAAACTGCCTCAATAATTCATCGCCAAGCGCATGACCCAAAGAATCGTTAATATCTTTAAAATGATCAAGATCGAGAAACAGCACCGCACCATAGGATTTTGAGCGCTGACATCGATAGATCTCCCTTTCAATATATGGCTCAAACCCTCGCCTATTAGGCAAGCCTGTCAGGCTGTCAGTAATCGATAATGTTTCCAAAAGAACATCACTTTTTGAATTAGCTGTTTCAGATAACCATACAAAACCAGCTAATAAAAACGTACTGAATAGAATATTTGAAGTCCGTAAAAACGATACCATTACAGGATCTATTTCAGTGATCCCTATATGAGGAGGAACTATATTTAACTCGAAAACAATAAACATTAGAATATTTAGTAGGAACAAAAATAGTATGTCTCGCCACTGAGAAAAAGGAAATGTTGTGAAAATTATCTCACTAAATCCTAGAAAGAAAAAATGAGCATTGAGATGATTTCCTTGCCCCGAAAAAATCAAGACAATAAGCATTGCAAGTGCTACTAAACTAACTGCCCACCGCGCAGCGCGAAACGACTGTAAAAATTAAGTATGGGTGTTAGCAAAAAAAATGGAATACATGAAAATTGCGAAGTAGCCGCACGAGTAAAAATGATGTTTTCGCCGGCTATTAGATAGAACAATCCATAGCAAGTCGCGCTTAATAGGGCGACAAGGGTAATTATATTACACTGTCGTATTTTCCGCCGCTCAGTGGTTCCTACTCCATTTTTTTCGCCGATTTGAGAAAATAACAGAATACCAGAAACAAGAGGATCAACAAAAATAGACTTAATATTAGACCTCACAATCACCATGGTCATCCTCCTCAAATATATATGTCATTTACAATAATTTAACAAGAAGTCAAATGAATCGAACAAATTATTTATGCCAAAGAAGAGGGACCGTCAGAAACTAAAGGCCCTACGAAAACGCACCGCTACGGGTGCTATAACGCCAACAGGGACGCTACAAAGAACGAAAAAAGAAAGTGGGCATTGGAAAGACGATTGCACCGCCAGTGGTTGTTGCGAAAAACAACAATCACTGGCGCGCGACTCTCTGGTGCGTTTACCAGGAATGAACCTTGACAGGCATTTCAGTAATACCCAGCACAAAATTCGACGGCAATCGCTTAACCTCACCGACTACCTCAACAGACTTGAATCGCTTCATGATTTCTTCCCACATAATTCGCAACTGCAATTCAGCGACCCGATTACCCATACAACGGTGGATACCAAAGCCAAACGACAAATGCTGCCTTGCCTTCGGTCTGTCAATAATAAATTCGTGAGAATTTTCAATCGCCGTCTCATCTCTATTACCTGAGGCGTACCACATAATAACCTGATCACCTTTTTTGATCACCTTACCGTTTAAAACGAAGTCTTCGGTAGCTGTTCTTCGCATATGAGGTAATGGTGTCTGCCAGCGAATAATTTCAGACACCATGTTGGTTACCAGCTCAGGATCTTTTCTAAGAAGGTCATACTGCTCAGGAAAATCATTCAAGGCAAGAACACCGCCGCTCATCGAATTTCTGGTGGTATCGTTACCACCGACAATTAACAACATCAGATTCCCTAAAAATGTCATAGGGTCATCAATCATATCTTTTGTATCGGGGTGTTTAGCTAACATGGTGACAAAGTCAAAACCCTCGGTATTGCCCACTCGCTCATGCCAAAGCTTTTGGAAATAGGCCAAGCATTCCAATAATTCTTTTTCGCGTTCTTCTGCAGAGATAGAAAAATTGCCGACTGACTCGACCGACGTCGCCACATCTGACCAGTGCGTCAGTTTATGCCGATCTTCCATGGGAAAGTCAAAAAGAATGGCCAGCATATACGTCGTCATTTCGATGGACACTTTATCCACCCAATCAAATGTTTCTCCTATCGGCAATCCGTCCAGAATCAAGCACGCTTTTTCGCGAATAATGCTTTCAAGCTTACTAAGACTACCTGGGCTGGCCGCCGGAGAAACAACTCTGCGCTGCACATCATGCACAGGCTGATCCATCGCAATGAAACTTGGGGGGGTTGAACGTGGTACCGACAATACCAATAGCGATAGCGCCCTCTGATGAAAACACTTTGTGATTCGTATCTACCGTTTTGATATCTTGAAAAGAGGTCACCGACCAAAATGGCCCCACCTTACTTTCTGCACAAAAGTGAACGGGGTCTTCTTTGCGAAGTCTCGCGAACCATTTCTCGTGGACGTTTGATTCGTACAGTTCTGGACGACTCATATCAATTTTATCGAGAGGCACATCATAAGGATTGACGTCCGCCCAGCTATCCAGATGCTCAATTTCATTCCACTGCATTTCAATACACCTCTTACTATTAGTTTTCAGTTATCTACAGTCCACATTAGGCCCTCTATGTACTCGCCCACAGAATGGGTCGACAAAGAACCTACTTGCTGCCTACATTACCCTAAACACTGCCTATACGAAACCAATTAGGAACGGGGCTGGACAAAACGAGTGAAGGCCATACCGTGTTCCGCTAGATTACTTGCGACCTATTGATTCGACCTGTTTGGCAAACAAGCTGCACGTACAATGCGGCACTCAATCCTGAAGCCGAAAATAACATGGCCATCACAACAATCTGATATCTGGCAGCTACTAGTGGGGTAATTCCCGATAAAATTTGACCTGTCATCATTCCGGGTAGAGCGACAAGGCCCACGGCAAACATAGAATTAATGACGGGTATCATGCCCGCATGAAATGAAATTCGCTTGGCAGTGTCCACCGGTTGGCCGTTGGCAATCTCTGACTCAAACCTCTCCGCGGCTATACTCACCGTGTTCATTGAATTAGCGAAGATCATACCTGCCAATGGAACCATATAGCGGGGTTCGTACCATGGCGTCAGGTCCAGCACACCGAATACCACGACCAATAACGTGCTACCTCCGCCCAGAGCCAGAGCAAGGAATACACAGGGATACAATTGGTACCGGTATTGACTGACAGGGCTCAACGATATCCAGCTCGCAACAACCAACATGACGGCCAACACCAGGCAAATCACCCATACATCAGTGGTATCAAATATGTAAACAAGGAAATAGCCCACAACAACCAGCTGAATCAGCATTCGAGCTATAGAGTAGATGCCGGTCCATCCACGTTCAGACCAAAAAAAAAGAAGGGCAACAACAGGAATCATCGGCAATAGAGCAATACCAATGTTTAGCCACTCGATTTGCATGACACTGGCATTCATAAATCGCCCCTGACAACTCCAGAGCTATCGATTGAGAGGGTGGCACTAATGGCGGGCAGCGCCAAAAAATCCAACAGCTAACAACGCTTGTCTATTGTAGCCGCCCTTCACTGTCGCTTATAACGGTAGATTACGCGTTAAAACTTCAGCAGACTTGATAATGCGCTTTGTACGATAGAGCTCTGGATGTTTCTCTTCGTCAGTATATCCGACAGGCTCTCCGGCTCCGGTGTTAACAAACCAAGAGTTTTCATGCGTACGCTCACCGAGCAACTTTTTGAATGCGCTTGGCGTAATTCCCAACGCCGCCGCCGCCGCATTATAGGTACAGCGAGTTTTAACGCCATTGATGTAATCACGGATTATGGTCATTTTTTCCTGCATGTAGAGATGATCCTTACAATGTTAATGTTTAGGCGATATGCCGAAGAATACAGCGGAGGTTATGAGTAACCATGATGAGCACATCATATTAGCCACTAACCACTGGGTAAATAGTTAGCCTATCATACCAGCTACTCGCATTTCATCCAATTAATCCAAATTATACCAAGCTCATCTGATGACAGAAACTGTCCAGCGCAACGTGTTGTGTGATATTTGTTCCATATCAAGCGTCATCATAAGCCGATGAGAGCGAATAGTACCCAACCATAACTCTCTCCAACAGGACAACAGAACGCCACTTTCCGCAGGCTCAAGATCTCGAACAATACGCAAACCCGTTTGCTGAAAGCTGGCACTGGATTCTGTTCGATCTATTTCAGTCAGCTCATCACCCATACCGCTCATCATAGTATGGAGGTAAGTTGCCGCCGCTCCGACATCACCATCAACGCCACCGACAATTTCGGAGGTCTCTGGATAGTACTGAAGCCCAATCAGTCTGGCCGCTGTGCCAGCGAGCTCAATCGTTTCTGTTTCGCCAATAACCTCAGTTAAGGCACTTAAGCCGTTTCGAATGTAATCCATAGCATAATTGCGATTGGCCTTTTCTAAGCGAACATCATTCCAATCTCCGGCTGGGGGGCTTGGTTGATCTGCCTCGACAAAAACCGGGGGCAATTCGCCCTTTGAGAACTGGAGTCGTTCATCGTCGCTAAGTTCATGATCATATTCCTTGAAATAGCCAGCCAGACCAAATTCACCGGTCATATCTTCGGAAACACAGACGTAACCCAGCCGTGGATTTTGCAGTGACACGCCGTTATAGCCATACCAGCCTTTCAAAAAACCACGACTCACGCCAATTGGCACGCCACAGATGGTTGCACCATGATACATCCAACGAGGATATCGAAATCGTACCCAGGCTTTCTGGTCTGATTCGTACATATATTCAACGGGAACGCCACCAATGCCATTGGATAAAGTGTGATACTGCGCGCAGG
>CAYNZI010000239.1:0-4980 GCA_964401565.1 uncultured Spongiibacteraceae bacterium | reverse complement strand
ATTTTGGCTATGAGAATATTACAACTCAACCCGCGCAGTTAGAGATACTCTCCCGGCACACCGCCAGACTCTCATTGATTGAAGGCAAGTATCATCAAATTAAAAGAATGTTTGGTTTCTTCCAAAACGAAGTACTGGCTCTTCATCGAACGTCTGTCGGACATATTGCTCTAAAGGGACTTGAGGAGGGTCACAGCAGGCGGCTTACAAAAGAAGAAATAACCTTCAGGCCCGTGGATACTATGTAACCCCTTCTTGCCTTGCTAAGTATTTTTACTAACAATATTTGTTGGCTTGTCATCCAGACTCAACTGGTTCTTTTGCTGCCAATAGGCTTTTACTCCATCATCGCCTTTGTTAGTAGCCCATTTTTTCAGCTGGTCTCGATCTTCAACATAATCAAAAAACGGAACCGCCATACCACAGGAAGTTTGAACTACGTCAATGGTGAGATCAAATATCTGTCGTGCACCGGGAATAGGGTTAAAGCAAGAATACATTTCGCCCCAACCCGGATCGTTTCTATGAATCACTTTTGCCTGACCATACAACCGCAGTATCATAGGATTACCTTCGAACGCTGTAAACATGACGGTCATTCTCGGGTGTTCTTGAATATGTGCAGATGTTTCATTGCCGCTACCGGTCACGTTAAGCCAGATAACTCTGTTTTTACCAAGAACTCTTAACGAGTCCATCCCTTTCGGCGATATGTTCACTTTACTGTCAGTGGTTGCAGTACCCACAAAAAATTATTTGAATAATCGCGATACCAACACCGTTACCGTAACGCCAGTCAAACTCGCCAGTGTCGCACAAGCGTAAGGGTTAGGCCCCTGTTCCAGCAACCAGGCAACAGGTAGTAATTTCGCGTGCAATAAAACAAAACCGAAGAAGCCAACTAACATCCCTGCCAACGCCCCTCTGGCCGTCACCCCCGGCCACAAACTACCCAGAATTAGTGGCCCGGATATTGCCGACGTCATACCGCCAATACCAATCCACACCAATAGCGCCACGTTCATATCCAACAACATCCACGCTAGAATCGCGCAAAATAGTAGCACGCCAATGGTTCCCACACGGCTTATCCACAACACCCTTTGATCGAGCTGCTCTTCGGAAAGATGACTGGCAAATCGCGGCGCCCAACTGCGACGGTAAAGATCGTTGGCAAACACTTGGGTCGCTGAAACCACTAAACCATCCGCTGTCGACATCACCGCTGACAATACTGCAATCGACAGCAATGCAGCCAACCAACCCGGCAATAATTCTATGAACAAAATGGGAATCGCTTGATTTGCCCCGCCACTGGCCAGCAGCTCATCGCCCAGAATAGCCCTCGCCATTAAACCTCCCAACGCCATAGCGGGCAGCACCATGCCAAAGATGAATGCCAAGGAAATAAATTTCTTCCGCTGCTCAGGCCTTTCCAGCGCCCATAGCTTGTTGCCGATATGCGGCAACATTCCCAAGGGGATATGGGCAACGACAATGGCAAATACCGCCCAGGGAGATCCAACGATCGACGTGTGCGGATGTAACACCGCCAAATTATTTGGGTCTAGCTCCCGCAGCCTATCAAACAGTCCTGTATAGCCTCCTTCAATGCCGTAACCGGTAAAAAACATCACGGCTACGCCAATGGCAATCAACAGCATTAAGGCACCCTGGAATCCATCGGTGAGAATATCCGCATGAGCGCCTCCCATCACGACATAGAGTAACAATACACCGGTAGTGATCATCAAGGCATCGGCGGCGCCGAGTCCCAGCATCGTTTCAAACATAACCAAGCCGGCAACCAGTTGTCCCGCCAAGTAGAAAAACAACACCAACGACAATACAGCCGCAACAATACGAATGAGTTCCGAATCGTATTTGTCACCCAAATACTCGGGGATGGAGCGACTACCAAAATCATTGCCGGAGTCTGACACTATACGCAAACAAATAATTACCCCGATATAAACACCTAACGGATAACCAAAGGCATACCACAGGGCTGAAATCCCATTGCTGTATGCAATGCCCGGAAGACCAAGAAAAGTTGCTCCACTTGCGGTAGTCGCCGCAAAAGCTAACGACAAGGTTATCGGTCCATACGACTGCCGCGCTACGGCAAAATCATCTGCATGTTTGACGCGCCGGCTACCCCAATAGCCGAACCCCAACATGCCGGCGGTATAAAGGATAAAGAAAACCCAGGACCAATTCTGAACCGTCATATTCTTCCCTTTGATTGCTACGCTGAATATTGCTCTGGACGTTGTGCTATTTATTTTTATTCAGCTTAAACCATACCGAGGTCGACACAGAATGTCACTGAATTGCAAAGTTCATCTCGCGCTATAGTTGAACCAGAATACGGCTGAGTATGCCCAATTCACCAGAAGACACAATATCGGCTAAGACGACACGCTATGCCCTAATAATGTTAACCATTGCCTACGCACTCAATTTTGTAGATCGGCAAACCTTGGTGATATTGCAGGAACCCATAAAATTTGATATGGGGTTGAGTGATATGCAACTCGGATTCCTTAATGGGCTCTCCTTCGCCCTAATCTATGTCACGGCTGGAGAATGGCGTTTATGGCAGTCGGTATGCCTGACGTTCTTTTTGCAGCTGTCTTTTACTTCACTGTTAAAGAACCCGTTCGAGGGCGGCGGGGGAATAGATAGTCAATAGGGAGAATAACGTACCGGCGGCAAAGGTCTATTTTTCGTCTTTTTCGTCTTTTTCGTCAGTACTATCGTCGTTGGTTTTTTGTCCGGTAAACGCTTGATACTGTTCCATTATTTTTTTCACTAGCTTATCGGATTTGATATACGGCGCGGTGAAAGCTTTCTGAAATTGTTGCCTAATTTTATCTTGTTCTTTGAGGAAGTAAACAATCTGCTGCTCTAGATAGGGCCCTACAACCTGAGCCATTTGATCTCCGTAAAAACGAATCAGCTCTTCTAGCACCCTGTTAGTCAGCAAAGGTTGATGCCCTTCACCTTCCTGCTCGGTAATAATTTGCAACAATACTGTTCGAGTCAGATCTTTTTCAGTTTTAGAGTGAATCACCTTAAAACGCTCGCGCTTGATGACCATTTCCCGAACCTGCTCGAGATTGATAAACTGACTACTATCCGTATCGTAAATCCGGCGGTTGGGGTATTTTTTTAATAATTTCAAGCTACCGAGCTCCTAACAGGTTTTCTTCATTATAGGGCTTGACGCACCAATTGATAGGACTATTTCTGCATACGCATAATAATTGAGGCACTCGCTTATAACTTATTGTTATTTAGGAGAAAATATTTTTTGCGATTGCAAAATAAATTGTTGACATAAAGCCTCCTCAATTATATATTTACCTCGTATTTTGCAATGCGGAAAAACCGCGAACCCACTTATGGCCTGCCTATACAGCCAATGGAGAGAGAAAATGTCTAAGTATTCCCCTGAAAATATCCAAAAATTGATCAAAAACGTTGGTAGCGCAAGCTCTGAAGCATTATCTACTCAAGCCAGCTTCTATCAGGACTCTATGAAGCGCAATGCTACATGCTTCGGTGATCTAGCTAAAGCACGCATGACCAGCTTCCAGGAAATGGCTAAATCTAAAACATTCACAGAAGCCTTTGAAGCTAACGCCGCATTTGAACAAAAAGTTCGCGACGACCTGTCTGCTTTAACGGAAGAAAACACAACTGCGTGGAAAGACCTGACATCTAATCTTCAAGAACTTTACACGTTCAAGGAAGAAGAAGCAGAAGAAGAAGTTGTTGCTGAAAAACCTAAGGCAAAAAAACCTGCCAAGAAAGTAACTGAGAAAGTAGCCGAAAAAGTGGTCGAAAAAGCCGCCTAATCAGCTTGTTGTAACCTCGCCCCGCTCGCCATCTCAGGCCTGCGAGGTGAGGGTCATAGTCATGCAGTAATTAACCGGGCTTCGACGACACCTTTTTACGCGGAGAAACACCCCCGCGCCCCAGCATGTCGACCAACCAGCCATTTGGGAGCCGTCACAGCACTTGATGATTCCGTTCGATTTGTCAGTAGAAAATCGCTAAATCAGGAGCAAAAAAATGCAATCCCCTAATAACTTACTTCGTCTTACCGAGCCGCTGCGTGCAGCCATCGATTTTTCAACCCTGCCCTTCGCCACGCCCTGGCTAAGGTTGCCCAACGTTGGCGATGGTCATCCGGTGATGGTTATTCCCGGCTTTGCAGCCGGTGGCCGGTCGACCAAAATCATCCGTGATTTCCTGACCAAACGGGGATACAACACATCCTGTTGGCAACAAGGCACCAATCTGGGCGTCCGCGGAGACCTCTATGACGGCGCGGTAGACATGCTGGAAAAAATGCATGAAGAATCTGGCCGAAAGGTGAGCTTGGTGGGACAGAGCCTTGGCGGAATTTATGCTCGGGAAATGGCGAAACGCCACCCTCATTTAGTACGTCAGGTTATTAGCCTTGGTAGTCCCTTTAACAGTATCGGGGGCAATCCGTCAAAAGAACCCGAGCACTACCAACGATTTGCACAGCAGCAACAGCAGCAGCAAAGATCCGCGCCGTTTCGCTCAATGGAATGGCAACCCAGTGAAGCTCCGCCCATGCCAACGACGGCTATTTTCAGTAAAGCTGATGGTATTTGCCACTGGCGTACTTGCCGTCAACACCACGGCCACAGCAATACCGAGAATATTGAGGTGATCGGCAGTCATATTGGCATGGGAGTCAATGCCCAGGTTTTGTTTGTTGTTGCCGACCGCCTATCGCAGACTGAAAGTAACTGGAAGCCATTTAAAGTGACCCGTTATTTAGGCCTGTCCTGACAGGTCAGGTTTAGCAAACGGTATGTCGCCTTTGCTCTTCAAACAGTAAAACTTAAGAATTCAGACACCCGTTAAGGCGACTCTAAAAAGGGTCTGGGTGTCTGACGTAAGCCTTAAAATTCGGGATCTTCCCACCAAGGGAAAAAT
>CAYNZI010000238.1:0-4986 GCA_964401565.1 uncultured Spongiibacteraceae bacterium | reverse complement strand
TCGAAAATATTGCGGGTAGATCGTTTTTTGAATAATCAATAAAGTTTACGCGAGTAAATAGTGGTTGTCCCGAAAGTGACTCAATGTACAGTCGTCGAATGCACACAATCGAACCTGTTTTCGGAAATAGGTAAATAGTGCCTGTCCAGAATTATGCTTAACCAGATCGCCACCTGATCGATGCGGAAGGTGATATAGGCCAGTTCGACATTCCAGCAACCAGTTTTGCAGGATCTCTGGCTGCGCACCCTCTTTATAAATCAGAAACTGCTGCTTGGGTGATTCCCGTAGAATTCGGTGCTTGACACCAAACTCATTATCTTTTATTTCCAGCTTTCAACATCTGCAAGTTCCAGCGCTTCATACTCGGCGCGCAGCGCTCGTGCTTTGTGTCATACCAAAACAATACGGTGTTTGGCGAAGTGGCGCTCTAGGGCATTGGCAATCTTACTCAAACGCCTTCCCCTTCTCTGCCATTCATAGGCAGGCTAATGATCACCCTAAATAAATTCCCCTCACGATCATCTTCAAAGGCTATATCTGGATAGGCTTTTACCGCACGACGGATACCACTACCCAAGCCTCGATAAGGTAATAGTTTGGTCGCAAAAGACGCCAAGATAGGATTGCGAATATTGGAATTACCGCTCTTAATATTTTCTATGGTCAAATTGTTCGGCAAGTGCCCTGGGCTAATGATTTCAATACGATCACTAAATACAAACACTCGCGCCGGTGCAGATACAAAATAATCGCGGTGTATCAAAGCATTAGCAATCAGTTCTTCAAAGACAATCTTGGGCACTTCCAGCTCGCCTAAGGAATTCACCCCTTGGTCAACTTGCACGCGTTTGATATGTCGCAAGACAAAACCCAATGTATCATCAAAAACCTGCCGCAAGGTTCCCGCTATATCCTGGCTATCCAGATATTCTTCTTCATCGATATCAACACCAGGGTATGTCACACACTTGACGATAAAAGCAGGCAAGCGATATTGCACATTGCTAGCAAATAGTAATGCGCCCGCGACATTTAAAAAACCATCCTTCGCCAGATTCAAATTGTGGAGAATTTGTGAAAGCGGTAATTCTTGATCAACTAACGGCTCTTCAAACTGATCTTCATAAAAATCCGAAAATAAGCCCACATGAATATCATTAATAGATGCCCCAGTGGGAATCTCATCACCATGAATTAAGCGGGCACTTTGATACATACGCTGAATCTCTTCACGCGATGTCGCCCTGCGCTTATCAGCACCGCTCTTCACCCAAATGGCACCATTCTTATCCATATACGGTTTGGATATACCCTCAGGCACATGCACCACCATGACTAAGCCATCATCCAATGCTAGATTTTCAGTCACCGGATTGATTGGCGGTTTAACCTGCTGAGATGCCGCATTAGATACCAGGTTACTCAAACGCCCCATATCCTCACGGGTTAAACCTGAAACAGTGCCATCATCATGGGCACCAATAATCAACATACCGCCTTGAGTATTACTAAACGCCACTATCTCAGATGCCAAAGAGACCTCATTGGTCACATTGGCTTTAAATTGATGGCGAGTATCTTCGTCTCTGGCCAGTATTTCAATTAGTTCTGTGGTTTCCATATTTGGTAAATCTCTTTTCGTTTATTAAAGGCATCTTCACCGCCTTCCATAATATCCACGATTTCTTGTTGAATATCAGGGGAATCAATGCTGCCACTCTTAAGTGTCATTTCCTCATCACTATACCTACAGGCATGAACCTGCTCAGCATCACCGAGCACGGGAAAGTTGGCGTTGTGAGTCGCGAAGATAAACTGCATCTCAGGCTTAAGCTCGCGGATCAACTTAATGACATCATTGTAAATGGTCTGATTATCCAGATCATCTTCCGGCTGGTCGATGATCACAAGGTCATTATCCTTTTGACTCAGAACAAACAGAATCAAGGCCGAGGCCCGCTGGCCCAGCGAGTGATGCTGTAATTCCTTGCCGTGATACTCAATAACAAATTTATTCGGCACCTGCCTAGTTAATAGGTGTACAAGATTCTCATCAAAATACTGTGTAAATACTTCTGTGGAATTGCCCACCTTGGATTTAGCGGAATCCCAGTCGTTATAGACCTGGATAAAGTCTGAATAATCATTCACAAGCGTTTGAAAACTAGCCTCTCTGATACGGCTTCCACGGAACACAGATTTAAATTTATCCAGAAATGCAGTCTTATCACCTTTATACTCACTGAATATCTTCAGTGACTCCTGACTGTTATTCACTCTGGTCAGTTCTGACTCGATAAAGCGGAATTCTTGATGCCACAAATCATTCAAATCGGAAAGTGCTGTCGCCAGATCCCGCCTAATATCAGCGCTCTTCTGGCTCTCTTTTTCATAGGCAGCTAATAGCTGTGTATTTTTCTCTATCTTGCTCTGCAGTTCAGGGAACTCTTCAAGATTTAGCGACTTACCCCGCTGCCTAAGCTCGCTCTCCAACGTTCGCCTAGTTTCAGCGAACGACTCAAGCTGCTGTTGCTTTAATTGAGCAAACTCCGCCTCTTTTGCTTTAAGATGCTGCAAGGCAGTTTGCAAAGAAGAGCGCTCATTCTTTACATTATCAAATGACTTGATAATGACTTGATAAGCTTTAAAAAAATCAACAAAAAAATCAGTATTCTGCTTTGATGTATAGAACACATGATTTTTTAAATCATCCTCATGCTGATCAAGCAACTCGCCCAACTCTCTATCAAAACCCCGAACATCAGACAATACGCTCTTAATCCGACGCTGGTCTACATCAAAATCTGTTTGCTGTTTGAGTTTTTCATCAATGCCGTTATCTTTGAATACATTTAATCGAAACTCCGCATCCTGCCTTTTCTCACGAGTTTCAGCCATCTTCTCGGTGATATCACCCAGCTTTAACAAACGCTGAACCAATGATGTCACCCTCTCTTTTTGAGTAGAGATTTTCTCACGTTTCTCCAGTAATTTTTCACCTACCAGCTTTTCAACCAAATCTTTTTCAAACCCTTCTCCTGTGCTGGAAAGGTCTTTCTGACCAAAATAGATGGGCTTATGGATCACCGTTTCTCGAATCGCAATACCTGGCTGTAATTGATCATCGACAAACACCTCAGGTAAGTCATTCAACCTGCGGGATACCGTATAAGTGCGGCCATGTTTATCCACAGCCTCCAATACCACCTTGCCGCCACTGCCCAGCGTATGCGCGACCAAACTCTCTTTATAGGATTGATCTAAGGTTTTATCACCAAAAGGTATATCTAACGCATAGCGTACCGCCTCCAGCAGCGACGACTTGCCACTGCCGCGAATACCAATTAAGGCATTCAGCTCCGGTGTAAAATTGACCTGCTGGCCATTAAGAATACCCCCTTCAAAACGAATACTCTGAATAGAGGAGCGCTGAAAGCTATCAGGCTGTTGCGAGCGTAAACGGTGGACAGAATCAGCCAAAGCGTATTTCACCGCCTCAAAGGTATAGTCACCCAGCTTAAGCCAAGTCTCCTCCTGCTTGCTGCCGATTTGATCAATGCTCTTGGCATCAGAGCCTTCTACCTCAGCAGGATACCAGTCACCTAACCAGCGTTTTACTTTGTCTCGTAAGTCACGCGTACGCACTTTTTGAAACCCTAAGGTTCTCTGCCTTACTGCTGCATAACGCTTATCGGTAAAGTCACCAAGTTTCCCGCCCGACATTTCCTCCCAAAGCCCGCTGCGCTGCTCAACATGAGCGAATACCAAGAAGTAATCCCGGCCCACTTTGTCCAGTTCTTCAACGACCTGCAAGATGTTCTTATCACTGCGGCCATTTTCCTGTTCATATTCCGCCTTGGCCTTGCCGGGGAACATCGGAGCGATTGCGGAATTGATATAATCATTATCATTTTCAAACCACTGTTGAGAAAAGACTACAAGCACATGCACACCGTTCGCACCATCGTTTACCGACAATTCAACCCCTGGCAAAAGTAATCTCTCTTTTTTTCTTGCCGCTTTGCTCAGCACTTTAAATTCATCACTATCGAATTTGTTGTGGTTGGTAATAACACCGATTCGAATGTTTTTTTCTTCTAGCTTAGTAATATAATTACTTGCGTAATATTCACTCTCACCTTCATAGGTAAATTCTTTATCGGCATCGGTATGAAGGTGAAAGTCAGCTTTCAGCCAAACAGAGCCATGCTTAAAAATATCATACTGTTTTCGTTGCTGCGGCATGGTCTCTGCTCCTGTTATTTAAACCCGTGTTTAATTCGGTTAAGTATCTGGATACGACTGTGGCCATTATCAACTTAACCCTGTTACTTTCTTCAATGCTTTACCAAACAATGGGTAGTTGTCCTTGACCCCATCATCCAGATCAATATCGATTTTTTTACCGGCCAGCGGATAAAGCGTGTCATGCTCGTAATCATTGATTTCATCCAGCACTTTATTGATTTTCTGGATGGCTTTAATGGCCAGAGCCTTTTCTTTCGGGCTGGCAGAGGTGCTCACCCCTAGCCTCCCTGATCAAGGCCGCTCCGGTGGTAAAGCTGAGTGAATACTGGTTTGCTGCCATTTATTGTTTTATCTCAATCATTCTGGTTGTGCTGTTCCTTAATCCATTTTTCTATTTCTAACTGCTTAAAGCGCCAAGAAACTCCAACCTTAAAGGCAGGAATCTTCCCTGCAGTAGCCATACGGTAGACCGTCCTCTCATTGACTTTGAGGTAATTGGCCACCTGCTTGACGGTTATAATTTGATCAGTCATTCGTCTTTTCCACTGATAATCGGAAATGTCAGTAATGTCAGAATAGTACAATTCTGTACATCAGAGTACAAGGACAAAATCCCCAGATGGGGTTTCAGCGGGGCCTCTGTGCACCTTGATGCACCTCATTTTTATGCAAACCTAGACCGTCGTCGCCCGCATGACTGGTCAATTTAGTCAAAAACTGATCCCAATACAGTTT
>CAYNZI010000237.1:0-4992 GCA_964401565.1 uncultured Spongiibacteraceae bacterium | reverse complement strand
TGACCCGCTGGCTGACAACAGCCCGACAGGCGATAGCGCCGTTGGCGTTAAAGGTATCAATCCAATCGTTATCTTCAATACCGGCAGTCTTTGCATCCTCTTCACTGATCCAGATGATGGGGCCACCTCGTGACAGGGTTAACATCAACAAGTTGTCTGAGTAGGTTGAGTGAATTCCCCATTTTTGGTGAGGTGTCAGGAAATTCAGTACCAACTCCTTGTTTCCATTGGGCTCGACTCCATTCATTACCTCTACCGAGCGAGTATTGATGGGAGGGCGATAACTGGTCATCTGTTCACCAAAAGCTTGCATCCATTTGTGATCCTGATAGAACTGTTGTCTACCGGTAATGGTGCGCCATGGGATGAACTCATGGACGTTGGTATACCCTGCATTGTAACTAACGTGTTCGTCCTCAAGCCCTGACCACGTAGGGGAAGAGATAATCTTACGCGGTTGCACCTGAAGATCGCGGAAGCGAATTTTTTCATCGTGTTTGGGTAGCGCTAAATGAGTGTGATCAAGCCCCGTGGCTTTACCTAAAGCTTCCCAGGCTTTTACCGCAACGGTGCCGTTAGTTTCGGGGGCAAGACTTAGAATTATCTCCGCCGCATCGATCGCTGTTTCAATTCTTGGCTGGCCTTTGCCAACTCCCTCATCGTCAACGGTGTAGTTGAGGTGGCGTAGAAACTCCACTTCTTCATCAGTATTCCAGCTAATGCCCTTGCCGCCATTGCCTAGTTTTTCCAGTGCAGGTCCTAATGAAGTGAATTTCCGATAGATGGCGGTGTAGTCCCGTTCTACAACAATAATATTAGGTGCGGTTTTCCCAGGTATTAACTCACACTCACCATGTTTCCAATCGGCAACATCGAAAGGCTGCGCCATTTCCGAAGGCGTATCGTGCAAAATTGGTACAGTGACGAGGTCTTTTTCTACACCAAGGTTTCCTTCAGCCACCTCGGAAAACTTCTTGGCGAGCCCTTTGTATATATCCCAATCTGATCTTGCTTCCCAAGCCGGATCTGTCGCTTTGGATAAAGGATGGATAAACGGATGCATGTCGGAAGTATTCAAATCATCTTTCTCGTACCAACAAGCTGTTGGTAATACGATGTCGGAATAGACGCAGGTGGAAGACATACGAAAATCGAGAGTAACGACAAGATCCAATTTACCCTCGGGAGCTTTTTCAACCCAATTGACTTCCTTGGGAATCATGCCGTCACGTGTCCCATTATCGTCATTCATTACGCCGTTTCTTGTGCCCAGTAAATACTTGAGCATATATTCGTGACCTTTACCGGAAGAGCCCAGTAAGTTCGATCGCCAAATAAACATATTGCGCGGGAAGTTAACGGGATCATCGGGAGATTCGCACGAAAAGTTTAAATCCCCCGATTTTAGCTGATCTACGACATAGTCTTTCGGATCAACACCCGCTTTTTCGGCGTCCCGGACAATCGTCAGAGGATTGCGGTCAAACTGCGGCGCGCTGGGCAACCAGCCCATCCGTTCCGCCTTAATGTTGTAATCCAGAGTGTGTTGCGGGAAGTCATTTTTGTCTGCCAGTGGAGACAAAATGTCATGCATATCAACTTTTTCGTGACGCCATTGAGAACTATGGTTATAGAAGAATGACGTAGAGTTCATCTGGCGGGGAGGGCGGCTCCAGTCCAAGGCAAATGCCAACGGCAGCCAACCCGTTTGAGGGCGTAGTTTTTCCTGGCCTACATAGTGAGCCCAACCGCCGCCGCTTTGGCCGACACAACCACACATGATGAGCATGTTTATCAGCCCGCGATAGTTCATGTCCATGTGATACCAGTGATTCATGGCAGCACCCACAATGACCATGGATTTACCCTTGGTTTTGTTGGCATTGTCAGCAAATTCACGGGCGACTTGAATAATTTTGTGCCGGGCCACGCCGGTAATTTTCTCTTGCCATGCGGGGGTATAGGCAACGCTCTCATCATCGTAACTGGATGCGACATTGTCACCGCCCAAGCCGCGATCGATAGCGTAGTTGGCCATTGTTAAATCATAAACGGTGGCGACTGTTGCGGTGCTGCCATCGCTCAGCGTGATTTTACGAATGGGTACATTCCTAAACTGTACGCTTTCACCCTCTTGATGATCCCAATAATCGTGCTGTTCTCCACCAAAGTAAGGGAAGCCAACGGAGGCCGCGTTGGCCTCACCGTCAATAAGAGACAATTGCAATTTGACGGCCTTACCTTCGCCGCCTTCACGGTCTTCGATGTTCCATTTTTTACTGCCATCCCAGCGATAGCCGATCGATCCTTGGGGTGATACCAATTCATCGGTATTTTCATCAAGGGCAATGGTTTTCCACTCGGCGTTATCGTCCTGCCCCAAGTTATTGATCAAGTCACTGGCACGCAGGAAGCGACCTGGGCGGTAGCCGCCCTGGTATTCTTCCAAATTTACTAACATCGGCATATCAGAGTAACGGCGAACATAATCGGTAAAGTATTCACTGGGATTTTCCAAGTGAAATTCTTTGAGAATGACATGACCAAAACTCATGGCAATAGCGGCATCGGTTCCCTGCTTAGGGTTGAGCCAGGTGTCGGCCAGTTTCGCGGCCTCTGAATAATCCGGCGCTATAACAACACCCTTGGCCCCTTTATAGCGTACTTCTGTGAAGAAGTGAGCATCGGGAGTACGGGTTTGGGGGACGTTAGAACCCCACAAAATGAGATAGTTTGAGTTATACCAATCAGCCGATTCAGGTACGTCGGTTTGTTCCCCCCACACCATGGGGGATGCGGGTGGTAAGTCACAGTACCAATCGTAGAAGCTCAAGGAAACGGCACCAATAAGTGACAGATAGCGTGAGCCGGCCGCATAAGAAACCATAGACATGGCAGGAATCGGAGAGAAGCCAACAATGCGGTCTGGGCCATGTTCCTTGATGGTATAAACGTTGGCGGAAGCAATGATTTCGTTGACTTCATCCCAGCTCGAGCGAACAAATCCACCCATGCCGCGCGCTTCTTTATAAGATTTTGTTCTTGCTGGGTCTTCAACAATCGCGGCCCACGCATCAACAGGGTTGTCATGTTGCTTACGCAAATCACGCCATAGTTTTAATAGTGGTTTACGGACCTTGGGATACTTAAGTCGGTTTGCGCTATATAAATACCAAGAATAGCTGGCGCCACGAGGGCAGCCGCGAGGTTCGTGATTGGGAAGGTCGGGGCGTGTTCTTGGGTAGTCGGTCTGTTGGGTTTCCCAAGTGACCAGCCCATTTTTAACATAAATTTTCCAGCTACAAGAACCGGTACAGTTGACACCGTGAGTAGATCGCACGACCTTGTCATGCTGCCAACGTTGTCGATAACCATCTTCCCAGTCCCGGGATTCGTTGGTTACCTCGCCGTGACCGTTGGCGAATTCACCTGTTTTCTTCTTAAAAAATTGCAATCTGTCCAGAAAATGGCTCATTAACCTTGCCTCTACTGTTGGTGCGAATGACAACTGTTGTTATCGCGATAATTTTTGCCGGCATGCTGACTGAAAGCAGCCTGAATTAAAATGATATTGATACGTAGCCCTTATCGGGCTCTGTTTTTTGTTGGTGCCGGGTAAGGGAGAGGATTTCATACACAGATTTTGTGGTTAGAAATCTCCCCGACCGAATGATCGCCAGGCGCCATATTATGGGTTGTAAAATTCACCGTTTTTGCGAAGGTAGAAAAACCAGTTGATGAAAATACATACCACGTAGAAAGTAGCAAAGCCGTACAGTGCATACTCAGGGGTAGTCGCCTTGATTTGTTCACCCAATACTTTAGGCATTATGAAAGCACCGTAAGCAGCTACTGCAGAGGTCCAGCCGAGTACAGGCCCCGCTTGCTCTCTATTGAAAACCTGCGAGATTGTGCGGAAGGTTGAACCGTTGCCGATGCCAGTGGCGGCGAACAGTGCAAGGAACAGCAGGAAGAAGGGAGCGAAGTATTCTTCTGGAGTCGCTGAGCTATATGCAGCCTTCATGTAATATGCGACACCAATAGCACAGGCAACCATCACGACAGAGCAGACCTGAGTTACCAGGGCGCCACCGACTTTGTCAGAGATCCAGCCGCCTACAGGGCGAATCAATGCACCAATAAACGGCCCCATCCAAGCATACATCAGGGCACTGGGGCCATTGGGGTTAGATGTATTGTGAGTAAGTACGCCATCCGCACCGACAAGGTGTTGGAAACCAAAAATAACCTTGATAGTCAGTGGGAACGACGCTGCAAAACCAATGAACGAACCAAACGTCATAGTGTAGATAATTGTCATGGCCCAAGTGTGCCGATTACCAAATATCTTGTATTGGCGGGTCAAACTTTCGCCAATCTGGCCTGGAATCATTTTCAGCGCAAAGACGGTGGATCCAATAACAATGGGTAGTACCAGCCATTTACTCACACCAAAGCCAGAGCCGTTTACCGTTTCAGGTAACATTAACCAAAGGCCCAAAATGGCACAGGCAAAACCTACCAATAACATCATGGTGATCATGCTGAATGAACCCATTGGGCTGGGAATATTGGGTGAGATATGTTCTTCACGCAAATTGTTCATGCCGAACCAGCCTGCAAAGGCAAGAGGGATCAGGAACAGCAACCAGATGAAACCTGCGTTCTGGATATAGGTTTCAGTACCCAGGAATCTTGCCAATCAAGGTTCCTGAGGTATTGACCAATACCAGAGGGTCTCCACCCATGGCACCAAACATGCCGACAGTCATAGCCAGTGGCACTAGAATTTGCATGGTAGTTACACCAAAGTTACCCAGACCAGCATTTAAGCCCAAGGCTAAACCCTGTTGCTTCTTGGGATAGAAGAAGCTGATATTGGACATGGAAGAGGCAAAATTACCGCCGCCAAAACCGGACAGCAGTGCTAAAACCTGGAATACCCAGAAAGGTGTCTCCGGATTACTCAGCGCCATACCGGTACCCAGAGCA
>CAYNZI010000236.1:0-5007 GCA_964401565.1 uncultured Spongiibacteraceae bacterium | reverse complement strand
AAAAGGTACTCACAGCTGCACCCGCTACACCGACGGTTAGTGGGATTCCAGTGGTTGCCGAGATTGATTTTAGTAAGTTCGGCGATGTTCATCTTGAGCCCTTATCAAAAATCCACCGGGCTACGGCTCAAAACATGCACCGGAGTTGGCTAAATGTCCCTCATGTCACACAATTTGACGATGCGGATATTTCTGATTTGGAAGAATTTCGTAAATCATTGAAAGCAGAAGCTGAACAGCGAGGTGTAAAGATTACGCCGCTGCCTTTTCTACTAAAAGCTTGTGCAGCTGCGTTGCGCGAAAATCCAAAATTCAATGCGTCCTTACATGCAGATGGCCGGCAACTTGTATATAAGCAGTATGTGAACATTGGTATGGCCGTTGATACACCGGTGGGATTGGTTGTGCCCGTTATTCGAGACGTGGACAAAAAATCGATTTGGGAGCTAGCGGCGGAAACTGTCGAGCTGGCGCAAAAGGCCAAGGACAGGAAGTTAAAAATTGACGATCTGCAAGGCGGCTGTTTTACTATATCAAGTTTGGGCAGTATCGGAGGGCAAGGTTTCACACCTATTGTGAATACGCCTGAGGTCGCTATATTGGGCGTTTCGAAACTGTCAGTCAAACCGTTGTGGAATGGCAGCGAATTTATTCCGGCCAAGATGTTGCCATTGTCTCTGTCTTACGATCATCGGGCTATCAATGGCGGTGACGCGGGACGATTCCTTACATACTTGACTGTAGTGTTAGCTGATATACGACGCCTAGCGCTATAAATTTCACCGACCCTAACGCGTGGTTTGTGTTTCAAACAGTCGTGAGGGCGGCTAATTTTGATGCAGACAAAACCTCCATAGTGATGTTCGGTTAGGTCACGGAATGGAACGGCATTGGTTAAAACGCTGTTGAATACGAACGGACAGGGATGATGACAATAAGCTGGCGTGTTTATCTGGATCCTATACAGTTTCGCAACAATTTCATCTTCCGTTTTTGGTATGCCGTAGTTCTTTTTTCCAGAACGAGATTCATCATCGGGTATAGTTCATAATATGACCATGTTTTATGGATTTAGAGGTATCCTTTTTGTCAATTCCAGAGTCATTAAAACGTTCGGCATTTTTCTCCCTTGTCGCGCTGCTAGGGGCGTGTCAGCCTTTGACTTATACGCAAGAAACCATAGAAATAGCACCGCCTCCAGCGGCTATCGAAGCCGCGCCTGAAGAGTTGCCCGCAGTCATACGCGAATGCCCAGAAATTGAGGTACCTGCCAAGCCGAAACCCTGCCCTCCGATACCGCGGGCTGTCGTCACTCGAGAGCAATGCAATGCCGAGCTACCCGGTGACTTACTGCTGATAGGCCGAGTAGAAAGAATCTATTTAATGTCTGAAAAACAACTCCTGAAAGCACGGATTGATACCGGGGCAGGCATTTCTTCGTTACACGCTATTGATCTTGTTGAATTTGATCGAGACGGAAAACCTTGGGTTCGATTTGACATTCCGTTACCGGGCCAGCAATCGGTGACTGTTGAGCGAGCAGTACGACGTGTAGTTGAAATCAAGCAGCAGTCTGGAAAGCCACAGCGGCGACCTGTGGTGACCATGAGTCTGCAACTGGGCCCTATTGAAGAACAAGTAGAAATGACACTGGCAGACCGTACCGGTTACCTGTATCCGATTTTGATCGGCCGCAATTTTCTAAGAGATAGAGCCATTGTCGATGTCAGCAAAAAATACGTTGTCAAACGTTAGAATGACTGAGCGCAGGCATCCCTATTAAACGGACTAATGGACTTATTCGATAATGTCGCCACGATTACAAGTGTATCTTCTAGGGCTCACATTTATCCTGTTAGGCGTGGGCCTTGTCATCTACAAAAGCCAAGTGTTGGGTTTGCCGATAACTCCCGGTGCTTACCAGACAGTGTGGACTATTGAAGCCAAAGTAGAATTTGATGCCAACGGTGCTGAGGTGAAAGCATCGCTGGCCCTACCAAAGACTCAATCCAATTTGGACGTACTCGATGAAGTTTTTAGCTCATCAGGGTATGGGTTTTCGGTCGAAAAAGAGGATGGTCACCAGAGGGCCGTTTGGTCGAAGCGTCTGGTTGAAGGTAAGCAAACACTCTATTACAAGTTGGATGTGCATCACCACCCGGAACAGGTGTCTGCACCCACGCTGGAGCTTTCAACAGATATCGTGAAGCCGGACTGGACTGGTGCTAGGTTTGCGGCGCTCAGGTCATCTTCAAAAAATCTGATAGACCAAAGTTGGCAATCATCCGCTGACAGATCAACATTTGTCACACAGTTATTAAAAGCGTTGAATGATCCTAAAAATTCAGACAGCCGGTTGATTCTCAATACGTTGAACGACAGCAGTCATGTCAAAATCGCATTGTCGTTGCTTTCAATGGCGGACATTCCCGGCCATATTGTCCGGGGATTATATCTCGAGGACGATCGTAGTCGAATAGCGCCGTCTGCTCTTCTGGAAGTATTTGATGGTAATCACTGGTTGGTCTTTTCGCCGAAAACAGGTATTAAGGGCCTGCCAAAAAACTTCTTGATTTGGCAGCGCGGTGATAAATCGCTGATTGATGTAGAGGGTGGTCGTCGATCACGGGTCAGGTTTTCTACGTTGGCCAATAATGTACCAACACGAGAAGTGGCGTTGCAGCAGATGGGCGGTGAGCAGGCTACCCTGATCGATTATTCGATTTACAGCCTACCGATTGAACAGCAAAGTATCTTCAAATTTATTCTATTGGTTCCTGTCGGTGCGTTGATCGTTATTTTCATCCGGGTTGTCATTGGCATTCGGACAGCCGGTACCTTTATGCCGGTATTGTTGGCTATTGCTTTTGTGCAAACCAGTTTATTAAGCGGTGTGCTTATTTTTCTGTTGATTTTGGCGGTGGGTCTCTGGGTCCGGTCTTACTTGAGTCGTCTAGATCTTTTACTGGTGTCGCGAATTGCTGCCGTAGTCGTTATCGTAGTCGGCATGATGTCCGCAATCAGTATCATAAGTTACAAACTTGGTATTGAGCAGGCACTGACGATAACTTTTTTCCCCATGATTATCATTGCCTGGACCATCGAGCATATGTCTATTCTATGGGAGGATGACGGTCCAATGGAAGTTGTCATACAAACGACGGGTAGTTTACTGGTGGCTTCATTTTGTTATCTGGCGATGACAAGTCGCTATGTTGAGCACTGGATGTTTAACTTCCCTGAATTGCTCCTGGTGTTATTGGGACTGATTATTATGCTGGGGCATTATACGGGTTACCGTGTTTCTGAGCTGATTCGTTTTCGTCATATGGGGACTTAACTCGATGTTTGCTAGTCCTGGGGAATTAAAACGAAAGCATGTGCTGGGAATGAATAGCCGCAATATTGAATACATTGCCCGTTATAATCCGCGGCATCTGTACCCCTTGGTTGATGATAAGTTGAAAACCAAGTTGTCGGCGCAGAAAGCCGGCATAGCAGTCCCCGAATTATTAGCCGTCATAAAGTCCCAGTGGCAGCTGCGGGATCTTGAAAATATTATTGGTCAATGGCAGAAATTTGTTATTAAGCCAACGAGAGGGAGCGGTGGCAAAGGTATAGTTGTCATTACCGGTAGGGATGCGGGATCTTATGTTAAGCCAAATGGCACGCTGTTGGACCTCCCAGCGATCAGGCGACACAGTAGTAATATTCTCAGTGGGCTGTATAGCCTGGGTGGCAAGCCCGATAGTGTTATGTTTGAAACACTGATTGAATACGACGCAGTATTTAATGATTTTACCTACGAGGGTGTCCCTGACTTACGCATTATTGTTTTTAGGGGGTTTCCGGTAATGGCGATGTTACGTTGCTCGACACACGCGTCAGACGGGCGCGCCAATTTGCACCAAGGTGCTATTGGAGTGGGTATCGATATGGCAACCGGGAAAAGTTTGTTTGCTATTCAGCACGACAAGCCGGTTAGTAGACATCCTGATACGGGAAAATTATTTTCGGAATTATTGATACCGCAATGGAAGACCATTCTAGAGCTGGCGGCGGGGTGTTTCGAAATGACGGGATTGGGTTATATTGGTTGCGATATTGTATTGGATAAGCACAAAGGCCCCGTCATTCTGGAGCTGAACGCTCGGCCAGGGTTAGCCATTCAGTTGGCTAGTGGTCGTGGGCTAGTTGACCGGCTACGGCTTGTGGAAAGTCTGGCAATTGAAATGCTTGAGTTGCCAGTTGATGAACGAGTACGTCTTTGCCAATCCTGGTATTAGGAAATATGCCCGGTTACTCTGACTCGTTTAGATCCAGCGGCAGGTTTTTCCTTCAAAGCGTCTTGATGTTGCTTAATCTGGGCATCGATTAGATTTTTTATAGCGATAATAAAACCGGTAAAAATGAATGCGCCCGGTGGCAGAATGGCTAATAGAAATTGTTTATAGTCGTGGAAAACAACTATCTTCCAGCTGGCGGCCGATTCTCCAAATAACAAATCCATGTTATTGAATAATGCTCCCGTACCAACGAGTTCCCGCAACCCGCCAAGCAAAACGAGAATAACCATAAAACCAGCGCCCATGGAAAATCCATCGTAGCAAGCAGGTAGTAAAGAGTTTTTACTGGCAAAAGCGTCGGCGCGGCCAAGGATGACACAGTTGGTGGTTATCAGGGGAAGAAAAATCCCCAGAATCTGAAAGAGTTCGTAAGTATATGCCTGCATCAGTAATTCTATGCAAGTAACGGCGGCGGCAATGATCATGACAAAAGCGGGAAGTCGCACTGCGTCAGATACTACCCCGCGAATCAGTGAAACACAGCTATTGGAAATCACTAGAACAACGGTTGTCGCCAGTCCCATCCCTATCGCGTTGATAACGGAGCCAGTGACGGCTAATAACGGGCATAAACCCAGTAATTGGACAATGGCTGGGTTGTTTTTCCATAAACCGTTGAGTGACAGTTCTTTGTAGCTGGTATCAGTCATGGCTTGTTACC
>CAYNZI010000235.1:0-5008 GCA_964401565.1 uncultured Spongiibacteraceae bacterium | reverse complement strand
TACTACGGATTATTACGAAATGTCAGCGAGAGAAAACCACTGGCGTGGGATATAGGCTTTCGTCTGGGGCAAATAAGCGAATTTTCGTTACTGATTGCCTATGTCGCGACTGGCGCCTCTCTTATCGGCAGAGAAGCCTCGCACTTAATTCAAGCGACAGCGATTATCACCTTTATCGTGTCCTCGTATATTGTGATTTTTAACTGCATGACTCCGATCGCTGTTTTCGATCGCTTACGAAGAGACTGATACTCGACTAACACGTAGCTGATAGATCATTTTCAGCACATCCCTGCGCAATTGTTTTACCAAGACGGCTTGCTCTTGCCGAGGGACCTGTTCGTAACTTAATCGCACAAAACTGCGCGTTGCCGACAGCAGTGTTTGTTTCCACGGTGGATTTTCGCGGCCTATACGACGTGCAAAATCGATAGGCCCTTCGCTAGCATTGCGCGTATAACCTACGCTCTCTAACTGCCTGCACAATCGCAAGTACCATTTCACATACGCTGCTGGCCTTGGCCGCCCTCTCCCTTTCAATAAGCTGCCAAAAACAATGAACAAAACAATCGAACTAACAGTCAGTAATAGTGTTGCGATACGCCAGGGGGTCACCTCTCCAAGCAGGTTTTGCAATACTTGCAACTGCCGCTCTCCCTTGTATTGCAACACCCAACTAGACCAGTAGTAACCAAACGCATCCATTTGTAATCGAGCCGAATTCAACCAGGCGATTTTCCGATAACGCAGCGGCGAAAGTGGCGTATCGGCAAGGAAGCTCCCCTCGCCTGCCATGGCATTTTCAAGACCGTATTCAATCCGGTTGGGGGCTACTGACGCCGTTGGGTCAAACCTTACCCAGCCCTCACCTTCCAGCCACACTTCAGACCACTCGTGGGCGTCAAACTGATGAACGAGTACCGTATCGGATATAGGATTGATTTCGCCACCTTGATAACCGGCAATCACCCGAGCGGGTATCCCCACGGCCCGCATCAAGAACACAAAAGTGCTGGCGTAATGACTACAGAAACCCCGACGGGTATCGAATAAAAATTCGTCAATAGTGTCTTCACCCAGCAACGGTGGTTTTAACGTATACACATAGTTTTCACGATTAAACTTGGTGAGAATTTTGTCAATATAGTCACGATCCCCTGTCGACTCCAAATAAGTCATTGCCGCAAATTCCCGCGCCTTCTGATTACCCTTTCGAGGTAGCGAAACTTCTAATGTTCTTTCCTCCCTGGATAATTCCTGCCCGTACATTGCCTCCCGATCAGAACTGACCTGGTATTTAATTCTTGAATGAATATCTTCTGTTCTAACCAACCGATAGTCAGTGACTGTTTTTATCTCTTTGTCACTGGCGTATGCCAGCGCCAGTGAAAACAGCCATGGTTGATGTGTTGCCTCCTGGTAAATCGTGTATCGAATAGGATTGGTCATTGCCGCCAGCAAACTTTTAGTTTGAGGCTCTGTCAAAAAGTCCTTTTTCCATTTAGCTTGTGTCCAGCTTCTTCCATCAAACTCGGACAAAACCAAACCGCGCCAATACATATCTTTTCGCGCGGGTATTTCACCTTCAAAGACCACTCGAAAAGCCAACTCCCCACTTTGACTGAGATTAGAAATGTCTCCAGGAGCCATCGACTCACTGATTCCCGTTTTCGCCTGATGAGACGGGAGTGGAACTTTCCACAGCGGATCAAAACGCGGGAAAATAACAAACAGCACAGCCATCAACGGTAGCGCTTGAGCAAACATGACGGCCGCTTTTTTAAAACTGGAGAAATTCAGCTTGTCGTAACTGTGTTGATGCAAAGCGACCAAGGCGGTACTAATAAGCAGAATAGACAGAAAAATGAATATGGACACCAAAAAATCCTGGGAAAACAGAAATTCCGTCAACGCTACGAAATAGGCAAGGAAAATAATAACGTAGACATCGCGCTTCTCGACCATTTCCAGTAATTTCAGACAAAACCCGGAAAATAGCAAAGCGACTGTTGGCTCCAAACCAACCATGGTCCCATACGTTTGGTAGATCCCTAAAAAACACAGAACCGCCAGTACTAACTTAAGAATTTTAGGCGGTAGAGACCAACGACCCTGATAAACCATTACTCGCCATAAAGCACAGACCGCGTATGCCATCATCACCCACCACGGTAAACGCTCAATATGTGGCAGGATCAACGCAAATTGAGCAACTAGTATCCAGGCCAGGCAATTGCGGGGGATCTGCCAGATAATACTCACGAGCCGTTTCCAGTGAGCTGAAACGTGGCCAGCGTTTTCAAAATATGTGCTTTATGTTGCTCACCATGCCCCGGCGCAATTTCTATTCCGGGAAGCCGCAACCCATATTCGTCATTGCTATTTTCTAACTTCAAAACCCAAAAGCACAATTTTGACAGGCGCTCTTCAATACCACCGTCGACACGGTCCCATTCCAGCCACAACCGCTGTTCGCGATACGACGCAAATTGTTTAGTCACCAAGTCCTGTCCCTTCGCATAACTTTTCCAAAATACGTGTTTAGGCGAGTCTCCAGGCTGATATTGCTTGAATTCATAGAAATCATCGCTACCTGCGACAGGAATAACCTCTCCCTCTTCAACAGTATCAGTGCCTGCGTTTACGGCCAGATCGCAGGATAATGGTTTCGGATAAACTAACACGGTTATATCGAGTGCTAGTAACGTCCAGCAACGTAACAAACCTATCGGATAGAACGATTCAACGAGTAGTCGTTCGGGGCAAAAAAAACCACGGTCATGCGCCGGTAAATGCAGATTAATCTGTTGATGATCTGTGCTGGTTAAGGTTACAGATCGGAGTTCACTTCCAGGCCAGCTGACGTTGATATCGAAATAGTCTTTTTTGCCATGACGAGATATAAATAATTCAATCTCAGCCATTTCTCCTGCGAAAACAGGGTTACATTTTCCGGCAGAAACAGTGAGTCCCGATAGATTGGCAACGGTGTGCAGAATAGCAATAATAAATACACTGGCCAGAAGGAAGACTAGCGCGAATGACATATTGTTTTGGTAATTGATAGCCGCCAAAAACATAACGAACAATAAAACGACAAACCAACGACCCGGCTTCGATGGGAATATAAAGAGTCGTTTCTGGTTGAGGGTGATTTTCCGCGCTGGCGGAATACGACGGTCCAACCAGCGTTTAAAGCGATGATTAATGTACGTCTTAATCGCATTTAACATCAGATTAGCCAATGACCGCTATTTCTTCCATTAACTTATGGGACATACCATGACTACCTACCTGCGCGTTGGACGACGTGCTGAGACGGTGTTCAACCACAGAGGGTAATATCATTTGTACATCCTCCGGAACAACATGGCCGCGACCGGACATGAGTGCCCAAGTCTTTGCGCAACGCATTATTGCCAGTGCCCCGCGGGGCGACAAACCGTCAACAAAATCTATGTTGTTGCGGCTGTGTTCAACTAAACGCTGTATATAGTCCAGCAGGTTGTCAGAGCAATGCACATCTTCAACAGCTTTCTGAATAGCAACCAACTCCTGAATAGACATCACCGGCTGCAATCGGGACAGTTTCTTTCGACTATCTTCTCCCATCAGTAATTTCCGCTCCGCCTCGCGATCGGGATAACCCAACGATAGTCGCATTAAAAAGCGGTCCAGTTGTGATTCTGGTAATGGGTAGGTGCCGGATTGTGTCGAGGGGTTTTGCGTAGCGATAACAAAAAATGGGGCTGGCAACTCGCGAGTTTTACCCTCGATAGTCACCTGCCCTTCTTCCATTGCCTCCAGCAACGCACTTTGCGATTTAGGCGTGGTGCGATTTATTTCATCGGCCAGTAAAACCTGGGTAAATACCGGACCGGGGATAAATTCGAATTGGGTAGTTTCTCGATTAAATACTGACACGCCCAGAATATCGGCCGGTAACAAGTCGCTGGTAAACTGGACTCGTTTATATTCCAGCCCTAACACTTTTGCCAACGCGTTTGACACGGTTGTTTTTCCCATACCGGGAAGGTCTTCTATCAATAGATGACCTTTCGCAAACAGGCAACACAATGCCAAGCGCACTTGAACTTCCTTGCCTAATAGCACAGTGCCTACCTCTGCCACTGCTCTTTCTATAAGCTTTTGCATAACTCCCCTCAATAGAAAAAGTGCCACAACAAGTGTAGCAGCTCCTATCGTGACTGCAGGGAACTGTTTCTCGGTTAGGCAATCACTTTCGGCTTAGAGAGCGTCCAGTCCCCTTTGCATATCGGCTTTCAGGTCGTCAATATCTTCGAGTCCAACGGCAATACGTATCAGGTTATCTGTGATGCTCGCCTCTGTCCGCTGCTGCGGCGTCAAGCGACCGTGTGTTGTTGTTGCGGGATGTATGATGGTTGTTTTTACATCCCCCAAATTGGCTGTGAGGGAGCATATACACGTTGCATCAATAAAACGCCAGGCAGCTTCCCGATCGCCCTTCACTTGAAACGACATGACCCCGCCGTAGCCTCGTTGCTGTTTGCTTGCCAAGACTTTTCCTGGATGAGAGTCCAGCCCGGAATAATAAACTTTCTCAATAGCCGGCTGTTGCTCCAACCACTCTGCCAATGCCATCGCATTGCTGCAATGCGCATCCATTCTCAAGCGCAAGGTTTCCAGACCCTTTAGGAAAACCCAGGCATTAAAGGGACTCATTGTCGGGCCACAGGTTCGCAGAAAACCAATAATTTCATCAATGTATTGGTTCGCGCCTACCACGCAGCCACCAACACATCGACCCTGACCATCAAGATACTTTGTTGCTGAATGAACGACTAAGTCTGCACCGAATTCCAGTGGCTTCTGCAATGCAGGCGTACAGAAACAGTTGTCGACCACAAATATGCACTCGTTCTTTTTTGATAAAGCCGATAGCGCTGACAAATCGGCAACTTCACAAATCGGATTCGACGGCGTTTCACAAAATAGCATCCGTGTATTTGGCTGAATCGCTTGTTCC
>CAYNZI010000234.1:0-5011 GCA_964401565.1 uncultured Spongiibacteraceae bacterium | reverse complement strand
CCCGCTCATCACGCAGCTGGATGTCTTCCAAAAGGGCGGCGAGGTTAACACTTCCACCCTTGTTTTTCAACTGCTTATAGCGCCTTTCCGCACGCTCCTCAGCAGAAGCGGTGAGATAGATTTTAACCGGAGCGTCAGGAAAAATAACCGTGCCCATGTCGCGACCATCGGCCACCAAGCCCGGTGTCGTTAAAAAACTCCGCTGCAAACCTTTTAGCGCCCGTCTGACCGGATCATGTACAGCCACTTTTGACGCTAAAGCACCCGTCGTCTCCGATCGAACAGCCGCACTAACGTCTTCACCACTCAAAATAACCGCAGACGGCTCACCTGAAACTGAGGGCTTAAATTCAACCTCAAGAGACGTGGCAAGCTCAGCCAACGCATGACCATCATCGAAAGAAACGCCCTTGCGCTCAGCCGCCAAACCAACAATTCGATAGAGCGCACCGCTATCCAGTAAATGCCACCCCAATTCCGCAGCGAGCATTTGGCACAAAGTACCCTTTCCAGAACCACTGGGCCCATCAATCGTAACAACAAGTATAACCATCAGGCATTAACCTGAATATCGAAGCCCGCCGCCGTAGCAAGTTCAACGAAATTAGGAAAAGACGTCGCCACGGTATCGCAACCCTCGATAAAAATGGAGTCCGTGGCCCGTAATGCGGCAACCGCAAAGGACATGGCAATGCGATGATCATGGTGACTGGCAACCCGACCACCATTAAACACACCTGCCGCTGTATTGCCGACGATAATGGCGCCGTCGTCGGTCCCCTCTATATCGACACCCAACGATTGCAAGCCATCCACCATCACCTGAATACGATCACTCTCTTTCACTCGTAATTCTTCTGCACCCGTGAGGGTAGTAGTACCTCTTGCGCAGGATGCCGCAATAAATAAAACAGGAAACTCATCAATAGCCAGAGGCACTTGGTCTTCGGGAATATGAATACCATGAAGCAAGCTGGAGCGCACTCTTATGTCGGCCACCGGCTCGCCACCAACATCGCGCTCATTGTTGATGGTTATGTCGGCACCCATCTGCTGAAGAATATTGATCACACCAATGCGCGTTGGATTCATGCCCACATGATTGAGCGTAATATCCGAGTCATCCGCAATCGTCGCCGCCACCATAAAAAAGGCCGCCGACGAAATATCTGCCGGCACGTCAATGTCCGTCGCCACTAACCGTCCACGCCCCCGCAACGTTGCGGTGGCGCCTTCAACCCGTATCGGATAGCCAAAGCCCTGCAACATGCGTTCGGTATGATCTCGCGTAGGTGCCGGCTCGGTGGTCGACGTTTCGCCATCGGCATAAAGCCCTGCCAGCAAAACACACGACTTAACCTGCGCACTCGCCATCGGCATATCATAGTGAATGGCATTCACAGAGCCGGACCCGTTAATTCTCAGCGGCGGACAACCACCGGCCTCCGTCTCAATATCCACACCCATCAAACGCAGAGGGTCAGCAACCCGGCCCATCGGCCGCGTCGAGAGTGACTCATCACCCGTCAAAGTGACCGGGAAATTCTGACCCGCCATTAACCCTGCCATCAAACGCATGGCCGTGCCGGAGTTACCCAAATCCAACGGCGCAGACGGCTGTTTAAGCCCATTCAAACCCACGCCATGAATGGTTAACTCACCGTCTCTAGGCCCCTCGATTTCTACCCCCATTGCTCGAAACGCACTCAACGTCGCCAGCGCATCCTCACCTTCGAGAAAACCTTTTACGTGCGTGACACCATCAGCCAGAGCACCAAACATGATTGATCGATGAGACATCGACTTGTCGCCCGGCACTCGATGAGAACCTGAAAGAGAGCCACCTGGATTTACTTTAAATTCCACGTAATTTCCTAATATTGAGATTAAACTGTTTGAAATTAAACTCGTACAAACCGCTATTCATCAGTGGTTGTTGATTGATTCTGCAAGGTCAGCATGTCGGCAAAATGATCTCGGGCCGCCTTCGCCCTTTCAAAACGTTCCATTAACGCATCGCCATCATCACTGGCAATCGCGTCGCGCAAGTGGTTTAAATTGGCAGAGAACTGGTCGATGGTATTTAACAGGGCCTCACTATTTGCCAAAGCGATATCGCGCCACATGGCTGGATCACTCGAGGCAATTCGGGTGAAATCGCGAAAACCACCCGCTGCAAACCGAAATATACTCTGCTGTCCAGGGCTACCAGCCAAAGCGTCAACCAGCGAATAAGCCAGTATATGAGGCAGGTGACTGGTGGCGGCCAACACCTCGTCGTGTTCGTCAACCGGCATCTCCACCACTTCAGCACCCGTCGACTCCCACAACTGTTTAATGGTCAACAAAGCGCCGGCGTCGGTCTCGTCAGTTGGCGTTAATATGACGCGATGATCAACAAATAAATCAGCCTTTGCTGCCTCCACGCCACTTTTTTCTGAGCCGGCAATAGGATGCCCCAAGACTAGATTTCCGGGCACTTCGCCAAATGCCTCTTTGGCAGCCTGCAGCAAATTGCCTTTAACACTCGCCACATCGGTAATAATGGTTGTTGAATCCAGCAAGCCCTGCTTGGACAGTGCCGCTAATTGCCGAATCATATCGGCTGCGATAAGCGTCGGCGTCGCAATCACAACAACATCTGCACCTTTAACCGCTTCAGCAAGATCGAGACTGTAACGGTCGATAACACCCAGCGCCACGCCCTTTTCCAGAGACGCGGGTCGACGACCCCAGGCAACGATTTCACCGCTGAACGACTGGGATTTTAGCGACTTGGCCAAAGAACCACTGATCAAACCTAACGCAAGAAGAGTGATTTTTTTAATAGGACTCGGCATATTCAGGCAACTATCCTACAGAAGTTTTTTTAACGCATTTAGCAACACGTCATTTTCATTATCGAGACCAACCGAGACACGCAAGTGATTCGGCATGTCATAAACACCCACCGGCCTTACTATAACGCCTTCGTTTAACAACTGTTGGTAGAGCACCCCAGTGTCGGTGCCAAATTCAACGGCGAGAAAATTTCCCCGTGACGGAATGAAAGATAAACCCAACGCGCTAAAACCGGCTGTCAATTGCTCCATGCCTTGGCGATTAACTTCAATTCCTCGCGCTAGATAGTCCTCATCAGCCAGTACTGCCCGCGCTGCCGCCAACCCCAAAGAGCTAACATTAAACGGGGCACGAACACGATTCAGCACGTCGGTAACTTGTTCTGACGCAATCGCGTAACCCACACGCAACCCCGCCAAACCATAAGCTTTAGAAAAGGTCCGAGTGACAACCAGATTGGGGTAGTGACTTAACAGCGACACGCCATCGGGCAGCTCGCTTCCCGCCGCGTATTCAAAATAGGCTTCATCTAAAACGACAATAACATTAGCCGGCACTTTATCGAGGAAGTCGACAATCCCGGCTTCATCAATGGCGGTACCTGTGGGGTTATTCGGGTTGGCAATAAATACGACAGCCGTATCGTTATCGATAGCGTCAGCCATGGCATTGAGATCGTGACCCCAATCCCGCGCCTTCACCACGATCGAACGAGCACCGCATGATTTTACCGCCAGCGGATAAACCACAAACGCATGCTGTGAATACACGGCAGATTTTCCTGGCTCAAGATAAGCGCATGCAACCAGGTCTAAAACATCATTTGATCCATTGCCCAAAGTGATCTGGGCTGCTCCCACAGATAGCTTCTCAGCAAGCGCTCGCTTCAACTCAAAACCATTGCTATCCGGGTAGCGCGACAGCTCTGCAGCAGCCAACGCCACGGCTGCCATGGCCATCTTGCTCGGCCCAAGCGGGTTTTCATTACTCGCCAATTTCACGATAGATTCAAGCCCGAGCTCACGCTGCAACTCTTCTATCGGCTTGCCTGCCTGGTAGGGACTTAAACCCTGAATGCCTTTATTTGCCAAGGCGATGTAGTCGCAACTCACGGGTCGAACTCCTCACAATATACCGGGCAGGTATTGTAAACGAATAGGAATAATTTACGACAATTCCTTTGAACTACAACAACCCCGCCTTAATAAAATCAGCCAGCACTTGAACCGCGCTGTTTTTTGACGGATCGAGCTGCTTAAGGCTAATGCCAATAGATCCCAATGCGGGAAGCCGCGGCGACTCGATAATTGTCAGGGAGTCCGGCACCGTACTCCTTGCCAGCACGGTTATGCCAAGCCCCTCATCAATGGCCGCTTGAATGCCGGTAAGATCCGGTATGGTATAAACAATCCTGCAGCTGCGCTTTGCCTGGCCAAGCCTGTGCAATGCTCGCTGCCGGTAAATACAACCCCCGGGCGCGGCGACCAATGGCAATGTCTCCTGTAAATGCGCCCTCGACCCCGCACTACTCACCCACACCAACTCATCCGCCTTAACGAAATCCTTTTGCATTCGCTGTTGTTTTGCGGGCACCTTATCATGCAACGCCAAGATTAAATCATACTGATCGCGCTGCTCTGCAGACAGCAAATTTCGACTCAAATCACACGTTACCTCCAAGGCAACGTCCGGGTGAGCCTTGGCAAATCGACTCACAATTTTGGGCAGCAGCGTTATTGCAAACTCACTGGGAATACCAAAGCGTATTCGCCCACTCACCAGCGGATTGGAAAAGTGCCCTATCGCCTCGTCATTGATAGAAAGTATTTGTCGCGCATAGTTCAGCAGCGACTCGCCAGCAGCCGTCATTTTCAGCTTGGGACCCTCTCGATCCAATAGCGGCCTATCCAGCAACAGTTCCAGCTTTTTTATTTGCTGGCTGATCGCCGGCTGGGTACGACCCAACAATTCCGCTGCAGCGGTAAAACCACCCACCTCGTGGATAGTGACAAACGATCGCAACATATCAATCGGTAAATTTTTTATCAACCCTCAAACCCCCCATGCAACCGACCCGCCAACATCTAGGTATACGCCGTAAAACCACAAAAACAACATAACATATACTTATAGCAATATAATATTAATTAATTTTTGTTATGTTTGATTT
>CAYNZI010000233.1:0-5013 GCA_964401565.1 uncultured Spongiibacteraceae bacterium | reverse complement strand
TAAGTTTTATGGTAAACGTAAAATTACTTTTCCATTAATGCTTATGTTTACTGCCTACGGTATTGGCTCCTGCGCGATGGGCAGTATGAGAAATTACCCGGATGTTGTTAGAGAATCGTTTGGCATTGACGACAATATCGGTATTTTGTTTGGCATGGCATTTGGCTACGAAGACGCTTCCGTGCTCGCCAACAATACGCGGGTTGGGCGTGAAAGTGTTGATGATGTCGTGGTGTTTAAATCGTAATATTGTAGATACCGCAGACAATAAAAAAGGGTAAGCCGATTGGCTTACCCTTTTTTATTGTTAACCCCCTCATCGACGATCGATCGGGGGATAATTCGAATTAACCGCCGAATGTATAGGCTACGTCAATTCCCCAGTACTTGGGATACAACAATGTCCCCGTTTGTCTGTAGTTGGTGTTTTCATTGCCAGTATTGATTTCACGGATATTGCGCTCATCAGTGACGTTATCGACAAATAGTCTTGCACGCCACTTCTCATCAACGCTTCTCCAGGCCAAACTAGTATCAATTTGGTAACGAGAAGGAATCAAATCTAAATCATCTTCAACACCGTTAGACTGCATTTCACCGGTATAAGAGTATGTCGCTCTCCAGGTGATTGAGCCAATTTCTGTCTGCCACTCGTAACCACCCCAGACCGTCGCCTTGTGCTTGGGAATCCGTTTTAGCTCGGAGCCGTTGGCATCTCGCTGGTAAATCTCGGGGTTAGTTGTCGCATTGCCAAATAATGATTGGGGTAAGTTTGGATCATTTTCAGTAACCACAATATATTCATCGCTGTACTCAGTCTCGGTATAACTGTAGTTACCACCTAACGACAATTCATCGGTTGGGTACCACAACGCCTCAACTTCAAGCCCTGTATTGGTCGCACCAGGCGCATTTTGTACAATGTTAACCGAACGACCCCTAATCGGGTCAAATACATTCAAACGGTCCTGATAATCATCATATTCGTAACGATAGAGCGACCCGTTCACCTGCAAGGTACCATCAAGATGCAAACCCTTGTAACCCATCTCATAAGAAATAACCGTTTCTTTGTCGAAAGAAAAAGGATCGTCTATTTCAGTAACGATTCCCGCCGGTCCTGTGGCAATACGAGCATCGGTGACACCCAATGAATAACCCCCCGCTCGATAACCGGTCGTTACTGAGAAGTACATTAAAATGTCGTCAGTCGGCGTCCAATCGAGGTTAACCCGATAGTTCACGTCGCTCCAGGAGTCATCGCCACTGGTGGATGAGGTTTGCGCCAGAGGAATACCACCGAGCAGTAATGGCGTAGCACATGCCGCATCATCGAGAGCACATACGGGAGCAATGCCATCTGCAGTCCAGGTGGCTCGGCCATATAAGACGTTTAACATAGCAAGTGCTGTTCTACCGGTTGCGTCGTCATAGCCAGCCTGTCCTGTCAAACCAGGAAGTGCTGGCAGTGTGTAAGCCAAGAAATTTGGCGTTCCATTGGCACCTACATTTTGCGGGTCTGCTTCAAATCGAAGACGCCGTTTTTCGACCGCCGCTTTTTTATCTTCAGCCCATCTCACACCAAGGGTTAAACTGAACTCTTCATTGAACTCATAGGTGCCCTGGGAATAAATAGCCGTCGATTCGTTTTCGATGGAATTTGCCTGCACAAAGGCATCGCCCCGAGGGTCGCCCGCCCATTTCGACAAGACAGAGGTATGGTCAGCCACATCGTTCAGACTTGGTGGCGAATCTGGATAGGCCCCAAAGAAACTGCCATCATTGCCAACGCCGACGCCGAGCCCTGCCCAAAATGCTGCGGCTCCCGGGCTCAATATATTGTCATCAAAATCAAAGCGGTCAGTGTAACGTATGGTGCTATTGGTCAGAGAGTAATCCTGGCCGCGCTTTTCATCAAAGAAGTAAATACCCGTGGTTGCGCTCCAGCTATCACCAACAGCCCACTCCAATTGCAATTCGTAAGAATCACTTTTTACGGTTTCAAGCACTGTTTGGCGATACTTGGTAAAGTCAGCATTGGAATAATCGATATCTTGATTGTAGGTATAGTCAAATTCGGTGTGACCATAAAGGAATCTTAACGAGGTCTGCTCATTAATATCCCAATTCACCTCAAAATGACCGGAAGCGTGATCAAACATCTCGGCATTACAGCTATTGAGCGTACTGGGATGAACACCGCAATCGCCTCCTTCAGCATTAACTGCCACCAAATTATTAGGGTCCGATTTTGACCCGCTTGTTTGACCACTTAGCTGTGTTTGATTGTAGGCAGCGTTGGGGCTGTGAGGAAATGCATTGGCATCAATACCAGCCCGGCGATTCAACGCCCACTTTTCTTCACCCGTGACGGGGTTGGTATAAGACCATGCGCCAGCCGTACCTGCGGCAACTTCGCGCAAACCCAAAACCCCTTCGTTGGTACTTCTTATCCCACGAGTCGCACCGGTGCCCTCGTTAATAAAAACTTGGCCACCGATGGTACGATCAGATATACGCTCGTTAACACGCGCGTTAATTTCGATATCGTCAGTTGGCAACCATGTCAATGCGATGGCAATATTCTTATCATGGGTAGAATCGATATCGTTTCCTGCAACATCTTCCATCCAGGGATCACGATCACGCTGACTGGCTACTAGTCGGCCTGCTAGTTTATCGCCAATAATAGGGCCAGAAAGCATACCGTAAAATTCTTGCGTACCGTAATCTCCAAGCTGCGCTCGCACTTGCCCCTCAAAATCGAAGCTTGGTTTTTTGCTGATGTAGTTGACGGCGCCACCGATAGAATTACGACCGTATAAAGTCCCCTGAGGGCCCCTCAATACCTCAACACGCTCTAGGTCATACAAGCCACCTTCTGACGAGGCAATACCAAAATCCGGCGAGTACACACCGTTATAGTAAGTTGCTACGCCAGGATCTCCACCTAATGCCCGAAAGTTACGTCCCACACCACGCACACGAATATCATAGGTGTCTCGTGTGGTTGCAGGGATGTAGTTGATCATTTCGTCAGCGCTTTGAATGCCAAAATCTTCAATATTCTCAGCCGTGAATGCTGTGATAGAAATGGATGTATCAGATACGGTAGCTTCTGTCTTTTCCGCGGTAACAACCACTTCTTCGATTTTACGTTGAGCGATTGCTGAGGTGGATATGATACTGGCAATTGACAGCGCCAGTAGCCCTTTTGCAGAGAGTTTGATAGCCATTGGCTAACCTCCAGATATTATTAGTATTATTATTTTCTTCTGAAAACGGAACCAATATTTCCAAAAGCTGTCAGCGAACTAGCGCAATGGAAAGGGCTTGTAAACAAAGGATTTTAATCGGAGAGATTACATTTTATTAATATTTCAATTTCAACGAAGAACTTGTGCAGCGCAAAATATTAAAAATATACACACTATTTTTTTGCATGACAGCGACCAATGGCCGTCAAAAAGTGACCCATCAGAACGTTTTTTCAATAAAACAACAGGCGTTTAACACTGCAAATAAAGTGTTAACTGTCACGTGCAAAAACAGACAGTACTGTCTTTGAAATGAAATGAGGTGCTCGTCTAATCCGGCTCTCGGTGAGCGTTGCGACAATCGAAAAAAAACAGCGGTGATAATATTTATTCTGCAATCGCAAGTTAGTGTTTAACTATCCTGCGATTGCAGCTTTTCAGTCTTAGCGACCTTTAAAGACCGGCTCTTTTTTCTCAACGAAAGCTTTAACAGCCTCGCGATGATCTTCAGTCAAACCACAGTGGATGTGGTGAGTGGCTTCAAGATCCATACAATCACCTATATCACCCGATGATAAAGCGCGATTAAGATTCTCTTTCATATAGCGATAAGCAACAGTGGGACCATTGGCAATGCGCAAAGCAACTTCCCTGGCTTTGGCAGCCAACTCATCAGCTTCGCAGACCCAGTTCGTCAACCCTAGACGCAAAGCTTCGTCAGCAGTGACGCGATCAGACAGGTAATACATCTCGCGGGCTTTAGCTGTACCAACCAGCTGGGTAAGAAAAAACGTACCACCGTAGTCACCTGAAAATCCAACTTTGGCAAATGCGGTCGTCATGATGGCATTGCTAGCCATAATGCGCATATCACAAGCCAAAGCAAAACCTAAACCGGCACCAGCAGCAGCACCGGGTAGTGCGGCGATGGTTGGTTTTGGCATACTGTATAACACACCTGAAGTGGCGCGCTGGTTTTCACGCTGACGGTGAATAGCCGCATCGATAGTATTTTCACCGTCAGTGCCGTCACCAGACGCCGCCATGCCTTTAACATCACCGCCAGCGCAGAACCCTTTGCCGGCACCGGTCAACACGATGCATTTTACCAACGGGTTTAAACTGGCATCAGCCAGCTGAGCCGCGAGCGCCGCATTCATTTCGCCCGACATCGCATTGCGTGCCTCCGGACGATTCATTGTCAGTGTCAAAACGCCTGAATCGAGATCGGCGAGAAGATCATTTGTTCCTGTATCGACTGTAGCCATTATTTATTCTCCTTATTGATTAGATTGAATACCCATGATTCCAGACAATAATTCTGTCGAGGTAGCGATTCATTCTCGCAAAAAAATACTCATACTTGCAAGTTAACGCTGATGGTTTCGATTGATACTCCCATTGGAGGGAGGAGGGCAAGATTGAATCACAGGCTCTGCCTTCGCTGGAGCCTGTGATTTTTATAGAAATATTCCCGCTTACGCGGGAACCATAGAGCGGACTATCTTAGCTATTTGCGAAACGAGTTGTGTGATAATCAGTACTGCCAAAAGAGAACTGAATAGTGGTCAAACGTTTGAAATAGTGACCGACATCCAACTCGTCAGTGACAGCAATACCACCATGGATCTGAACAGACTCTTGACCAACCAATCGAGCCGCTTTACCAATTCGACTTTTTGCCGCCGACAGTGCTTTAGGAGCACGGCCGTCTAGTCGATCCATTTCCATCGCTGCCATCAACAAAATTGATTTG
>CAYNZI010000232.1:0-5087 GCA_964401565.1 uncultured Spongiibacteraceae bacterium | reverse complement strand
GCACCATGGACGAAATGGTTGAGCGCTACGCTCCGCTAGTGAAGCGTATTGCCCATCATTTGATGGCGCGCATGCCCTCGAGTGTGCAGGTTGAAGACTTAGTTCAAGCAGGTTTGGTAGGGTTGCTGGAAGCGGCGCGTAACTATGATGCTTCCAAGGGGGCTAGTTTCGAAACCTACGCAGGTATTCGAATCAGGGGGTCAATGATTGATGATGTGCGTCGCGGGGATTGGGCGCCACGATCGATCCATCGCAATTCTCGGCGTGTTTCAGAGGCACTGAGGAGTGTGGAGTCACGACTAGGGCGAGATGCCAGTGATCAAGAAGTCGCTGCGGAGTTGGGCGTACCGCTGGATGACTACTACAATATGCTACAAGACTCAGCCTCGAGTAAATTGTTTAGTTTTGATGAAATTACCAGCGGAGATGATAAACCGGAAGAGCAGCCGCCTAGTTCGACGGTTAGTCCCTTTGATGGCATTCAAGCGGACGCTTTACGACAGGGTCTGGCGGATGCCATCGGGACCTTGCCAGAGCGTGAGCGGTTAGTATTGGCTCTCTACTATGATGAAGAGCTAAACTTGAAGGAAATCGGACTGATATTAGGAGTTAGTGAGTCGCGGGTAAGCCAAATTCACAGTCAAGCAGCTACACGTTTGAGAGGTCGCATGTCTGATTGGCAACGTGAAGGTGCGGGTTGAGCTGTCGAGCACAGATATTTCGGCCTATTTTTATCCAGAACATTAAGTAGTCTATGTATATCACTAATTTCATTATGAAAAAGTGCCAAAAATTGTTATAAATAGGCATTGATAATTAGCGGGCCTGTATCGAGGGCCTTAGTTAAAGTGCCGGGTTAATTTGACGGGCATAAGTTGTAATCGTACGCGAGAATATTACTGGAGGTAGCTTTGGACAAAGAGATGAAAATTCTAATTGTGGATGATTTTTCGACCATGAGACGGATCACAAAAAACTTGCTGCGCGACTTGGGGTTCACCAACACATCGGAAGCTGATGATGGTTCAACAGCGTTGCCTATGCTGCAAAATGGGAACTTTGATTTTCTGGTCACGGACTGGAATATGCCGGGGATGTCAGGCATCGATTTATTGAAGGCTGTTCGTGCGGATGAAAAGCTAAAAACGATGCCAATTCTTATGGTGACGGCGGAGGCAAAGCGAGATCAAATTATCCAAGCGGCTCAGGCTGGGGTGAATGGTTATGTTGTGAAGCCATTTACGGCGGCTGTTCTCAAAGAAAAAATCGAAAAAATCTTCGAACGAGTCGATGGTTAGTCTTATCTGACTCAAGATTTCAGGCCACTAACGTAAGGAATTGCGACACCATGCAGGGACAAGACCAGGTTACCCCTTCTGATGAACTATGGGACTCACTGAAAGAGCGTGCTCGAATGCTGGTGAGTAAGCTGGAAGAGGGTGATTTTTCCGGTGCATCAGAGGCAATGGAAAAGCTGAATGAAGCGCGGGATCGTAGTATTTACCGGGAGGTTGGGAAACTCACCCGAGGCTTGCATGATGCGATAGCTAATTTCGATATAGACACTAAGTCTACCGATATAGGTGATGAGGTTGGGTCTAAAATGACTAACGCTCAGGATCGTTTGGACTATGTCATTAATCTTACTCAGGTTTCTGCCGATAAGACTATGGATATGGTCGAAGAGGGCATACCACTTGCTTCGGAGCTGGGTGACGAGGCCGTATTGCTAAGAGAAGAATGGCGCCGGTTGATTCAGCGTGAAGTCGATCCGGATAACTATCTGGATTTATACCAACGTATTGATCGCTATTTGGTTACCGCTGGAGAAAACTCCAGTCAATTGAGCGAAAAATTGAATACCATTTTGCTGGCTCAGGATTTTCAAGACCTGACGGGCCAAGTGATTAAGAAAGTGATCAACCTGGTTCAGGATGTCGAAATCAGGCTGGTAGAGTTGATGCGTGTGGCGGGCAAAGTGGAAGAGCTGACAGGAATCGTGCAGGGGGCTGAGCCCGCCAACCATTCGATCACTGATGAAAACGGACTCGATTCGGTAGCTGAAGGTCCACAGGTCAATGCGGAAAAACGGGAAGATGTTGTCAGTGGGCAAGATGATGTCGATGATTTACTTTCAAGTCTAGGGTTTTAATGGTTTTTACCGCCAATAGCTCATTGTCGAGTTATAAGATTACGTTTGTTGGGAGTTGTGCGTGTTCAGTGAAGATGAGGAAATACTTCAGGACTTTTTGGTCGAAGCCGGAGAAATACTGGAGCAATTATCGGAGCAGCTGGTCGATCTAGAGGGGCAGCCTGACAACGCCGAGTTACTTAATGCCATCTTTCGGGGATTCCATACGGTCAAGGGTGGCGCAGGATTTTTGCAGCTACACACACTGGTAGATTGTTGCCATGTCACCGAGAATCTTTTTGATATTCTTCGCACTGGACAGCGCCGTGTAACGCCTGACTTGATGGATGTTGTTTTACAGGTTCTCGATGCCGTTAACACGATGTTTGAACAGCTCAAGGCGCGTGAGGACCTCTCTCCAGCAGACCCTCAGCTGTTACTGACATTGGGACGCCTGGTCGATGGGACTGATTTGGCCGATGACAGTACAGCCGCTAATCCACCCGCTGAACAAACCTCCACCAGTGGCATCGAAGGTGTCGTTAAAGTGGGTGATTCAGACACTGATTTTCCTGATAAAGATAGCGTCGATGCGGTATTTGAGCAATTTTTAGATGTGCTTACCCAATCGTCACCGCCGCAAGAGGATGTGTCGCAAAAGCCGTCAACGAACGTGGCAGCGGTTACCGGCGATGAGATAACCGATGATGAATTTGAAAATATATTGGATCAGATTCACGGTAAAGGTAAACATGGCGGCGGCAGTACACTAGATCGTAAAGCGTCAGGTGGTGATGACATCAGTGACGACGAGTTTGAGGCACTGTTGAATGAGCTTCACGGTGACGGCTTGCCTGGCAACACACAAGCTAAAGAATTTTTAGGTACTGCCATTGATGAGGCTGACTCAGAAGCGGAGGGTCCAGTCACTAATAGTATTAATGATAGCGAATTTGAGGCGTTGCTTGATCAGCTGCATGGAAAAGACAAAGGACCGTCCGGGGCAGAGGTAGAGGACGTTGTCGAGTCAGTTGCGGTGCCTCCGGAAAGTGTTGTGGCGAGTGTTAAAGAGTCGCCTGTGGTCAAAAAAGCAGGAAAGCCTCCTAAGGAAAACACCGCGGAGACAACGGTACGGGTCGATACCCGTCGACTCGACGATATTATGAACATGGTAGGCGAGCTTGTTCTGGTGCGTAACCGGTTGGTTCGTTTGGGTACAAAAGACGGCGACGAAGCGATGACCAAGGCGGTGTCAAACCTTGACGTTGTAACGGCAGACCTGCAATCAGCGGTAATGAAAACGCGGATGCAACCGATTAAAAAGGTGTTTGGCCGTTTTCCTCGTGTTGTGAGAGATCTGGCTCGCAGTTTGAACAAAGAAATCAGCTTGGAGTTGCAGGGCGAAGAAACGGACCTGGATAAAAATCTGGTAGAAGCGCTGGCCGACCCACTGGTTCACCTGGTTCGAAATTCGGTAGATCATGGAATCGAAATTCCTGCTATACGAGAGGCTGCAGGCAAACCTCGAGCAGGCAAGGTGATTTTGTCGGCAGAGCAGGAGGGCGATCATATTCTGTTGTCCATCATTGACGATGGTGCGGGTATGGATCCTGATGTGCTGCGTAATAAAGCCGTAGAAAAAGGATTGTTTGATGTGGATTCCGCCGCCCGGCTGAGTGATTCAGATTGCTTTAATATTATATTTATGCCGGGTTTTTCCACTAAAACAGAAATTTCTGACGTGTCGGGTCGCGGAGTCGGGATGGATGTTGTTAAAACAAAAATCATCCAATTAAATGGTTCTGTGGATATCCAATCAAAAATTGGAGAGGGCACTAGGCTATCGATAAAAGTGCCTTTGACATTGGCAATTATGCCGACCTTGATGGTGATGCTGGGCAATCAAACATTTGCTCTTCCATTGGCGAGTGTGAACGAAATATTCGAAATGGATTTAACCCGCACCAATGTTGTCGATGGGCAGGAAGTCGTGACTGTTCGAGATAAAGTACTGCCTCTGTTTTACTTGAAGCAATGGCTGGTTAAGGATACTGGCGATGGCGATGGGCCAGATAGTGCTCACGTTGTGATTGTAACCGTCGGTAATCGGAGAGTTGGCTTTGTGGTCGATCAATTGGTCGGACAAGAGGAGGTTGTTATCAAGCCACTCGGAAAAATGTTGCAGGGTACACCGGGGGTCGCTGGAGCAACGATTACTGGCGATGGTCGCATCGCCCTGATTTTGGATGTTCCCGGCTTACTGAACAAGTATTGTGGGTGAAATGTCGCCGTTATTCGGCATGCTCGCATGTGGTGGTGTTGAGATTGGTAATGAAGGAGTTGCAACCACTGAATTCATGAGCACGTTTCTGTAATTGATGTTCAAGAGGTTTTTATGACGGTTTCCGTCCTGATAGTCGATGATTCTGCTTTTTTTCGGCGGCGGTTAGCTGAAATGATCAATGAGTCCGCAGGCCTGACCGTTATTGGCACCGCAGCGAATGGTCGTGAAGCCGTTGAGCAGACGCTAAAATTGAAGCCCGATGTCATTACTATGGATTACGAAATGCCAGTGATGGATGGCATAACCGCGGTAAAACGTATCATGTCGCAGTGCCCTACGCCTATCCTGATGTTTTCGTCGTTAACGTATGAAGGTGCAAGAGTTACCTTGGATTCGTTGAATGCAGGAGCCGTCGACTATTTACCTAAAAGTTTTGATGAAATTGCATCAAAATACGCTGAGTTGAGAAATAGGCTGGCTGAGAGGTTACTGACGGTATCCGGCGCAAGAGTAAGCGCGAAGGTCCGGTCGTCCATGGCTCCTTCTGCAGCGAGAGAAGTAACGGCGGCAAGCCGAGAGGTTCCAAAATCAGTTGTTACAGCGAGCCCGAAACACAGTAGTCGCGTCGGTCATCGAGGTGCAACCTCATTAACGCTTGTGGCGATAGCGACC
>CAYNZI010000231.1:0-5103 GCA_964401565.1 uncultured Spongiibacteraceae bacterium | reverse complement strand
AAGTCCCAGGCCACTGTGTTGGCAACTGGTGGTGCTGGCCGTATTTATGCATCAACCACCAATGCTCACATTAATACCGGTGATGGTATTGGTATGGCGTTGCGGGCAGGAGTGCCAGTTCAAGATATCGAAATGTGGCAATTCCATCCTACGGGTATTGCTGGTGCGGGTGTTTTGGTGACAGAGGGTTGTCGCGGAGAAGGCGGCTACCTGGTCAATAAGGATGGCGAGCGTTTTATGGAGCGTTACGCCCCCAATGCGAAAGATTTGGCGGGTCGGGATGTTGTTGCGCGGTCAATGACGTTGGAGATTTTGGAAGGGCGCGGTTGTGGGCCTAATGGCGATCACGTATTCCTAAAACTCGATCACCTGGGCGAAGAGGTCTTGGAGAGTCGTTTGCCAGGAATTTGTGAGCTTTCTCGTACCTTTGCTCACGCTGATCCCGTGAAAGAGCCTATTCCTGTCGTACCAACATGCCACTATATGATGGGTGGAGTTCCAACCAACGTTGATGGTCAAGCACTGACCATTGATGCCGAAGGTAATGATCAGATCATTCCGGGCCTGTATGCGTGTGGCGAAGTCGCCTGTGTGTCGGTTCATGGTGCCAATCGCTTGGGTGGCAACTCGCTACTCGATTTGGTGGTGTTTGGTCGAGCATCCGGATTGCATATCGAGAAGTCGTTGCGCGAAGGTATTAACATGAAAGACGCAACCGATGCCGATATCGAAAAGGCGGCGTCGCGGCTGACTAAATTGAATAGCAATAGCGGTGGTGAAAATGTTGCTGACTTGCGCGCGGAATTACAGTCGATTATGCAAAATCATTTCGGTGTATTTCGCCGCGGTGATTTCATGCAAGAAGGTATCAAAAAATTGGCTGAGCTGCGTCCGCGCATTGAAAATGCCAAACTTGAAGATAAGAGTCGTGCATACAATACCGCTCGTATCGAAGCGCTCGAACTCCACAATTTGTTTGAAGTTGCTGAAGCGACTGCAATCGCAGCTGAAGAACGTAAGGAAAGTCGCGGTGCCCATGCGCGTGAAGATTTTGAAACTCGTGACGATGAGAATTGGCTCTGCCACTCCATTTACTTCCCTGGTGACAAAAGCGTTGGTAAGCGTTCGGTGAATTTCACGCCGAAGACTGTCGATGCATTTGAACCCAAGGCACGGACCTACTAAGGCTAAGAGTAAGGGGATAGAGAGCAATGTTGAAAGTAAGTATTTATCGTTACAACCCTGAGACGGATTCTGAACCTTTTATGCAAGACATAGAGGTTGATACCGGGGGTAAAGATTTGATGGTGTTAGACGTTTTGGAATTGATTAAAGCATCTGACACTACCATGTCTTATCGCCGCTCGTGTCGAGAGGGCGTGTGCGGCTCCGATGGCATGAATATCAATGGTAAAAATGGTCTGGCTTGTATCATGCCTTTGTCTGAGGCCCTCGGAGGAGGTAATCAGCTGGTATTGAGGCCGCTGCCCGGGCTACCTGTTATTCGCGACCTGGTTGTGGATATGGGCTTGTTTTACAAGCAGTATGAGAAAGTGACGCCGTTTTTGATCAACGACACGCCTGCACCGGCTATTGAACGTCTGCAGTCTCCAGAAGAGCGGGAGAAATTGGACGGATTATACGAGTGTATTCTGTGTGCTTGTTGTTCGACGGCGTGCCCATCGTTCTGGTGGAACCCGGACCGTTTTATTGGTCCATCGGGTTTGTTACAGGCTTATCGCTTCCTGGCAGATAGTCGCGATACTGCCACTGAGCAGCGCCTTGCTGATTTGGATGACCCATTTAGCGTTTTTCGTTGTCACGGGATTCAAAACTGCGTCAGTGTTTGTCCTAAAGGCTTGAATCCAACTAAAGCGATTGGTCATATTCGCAATATGTTGTTGACGCGCGCTACCTAAAGCTCGGTCAAATTATGTGAACTACAGCAAAGATTGGCCAAAAGCTAAGTTTTTGTTACAGGAATCCAGCGTAAGTGTCAGATTCGTCTACACTTATTCTGTATTTCGGGCATTGTGCATCGACATTTTCAGTGGCACCAGTCTTATGAAGATGTTTTCCGCTAAGCTAGTTGGCGGAGTTGCATAACACCTGGATATGGCACTGGCGCTTACCGGTGTTTTTTTTACGCTATGTCCAACAAGGAAAAGTCCACCCGTTACCCCGGGCGGCTCAGTGAATTGGTAAACGTGCGCTTTCAATGCCCTGTTAAAGGCTGAGAGAAGTGTGTATGCAGACCCGCCACAGCATCGTCGTTATTGGCGTCTGGGTGAAAGATGCACACGGACTAACCAAAACTGTTTTTCTTGTTACAGAGGTTAAAACCATGCAAGAAAGCTCTATGGAGTTACTGTGGGGTAGCTCTCACATCTCAGGTGGCAACGCTGCCTATGTAGAGGAACTCTACGAAACCTACCTACAAGATCCCAACGATGTGCCTGAAGAGTGGCGCACGTACTTTGAAAAGCTGCCGCAAGTTAACGGTAGCGTTCATCGCGATGTCCCGCATTCAACAATCCGCAAACACTTTGCCCAGATAGCCAAAGTTAGGACCAAACCATTGTCGGTCCAGAACGACACGGGGGTCAGCGAGCACGAACGCAAGCAAGTCCGCGTTATTCAGTTGATCGGTGCCTATCGTCAGCGCGGTCATCAGCAGGCAGATCTTGATCCTTTGAAATTGCATATTCGGCCGCCTGTTCCCGATCTCGATCTTCACTATCACAAGCTGTCTGGTGCTGATTTTGATACATTATTTCAAACCGGAAGTTTGTTTATCGGCAAAGACCGAGCCACCTTGCGGGAGATTGTCGATACGCTAGAGCAAACTTACAGCGCCACGATCGGTGCAGAATTTATGCACATCGTTGCGACCGAAGAGAGACAATGGATTCAGCAGCGGTTGGAAAGTGTGCGCTCAAAACCGGTTTATGGTGATGACGTAAAGAGACACTTACTAGAGCGACTTACTTCCGCAGAGGGCTTGGGTAAAGTACTGGCCTCTAAATATCCGGGGGTAAAACGTTTTGGTCTGGAGGGAGGTGAAAGCCTGATTCCAATGATGGATTCGATGATCCAGCGTATTGGCTCCTATGAGGCGAAAGAAATTGTTATCAGCATGGCACACCGTGGTCGTCTCAATGTTTTGGTAAACGTGTTAGGCAAGAACCCCGCAGAGCTGTTTGCCGAGTTTGAAGGTCGCGCTGAATACCACGGCTCAGCGGATGTGAAATATCACCAGGGGTTTTCCTCTACGGTAGAAACACCGGGCGGCCAAGTTCACCTGGCTTTGGCCTTCAATCCGTCTCACCTTGAAATCGGTGCGCCTGTCGTTGAGGGTTCAGTGAGAGCTCGTCAGGACCGCCGTAAAGATCCAGACGGCAAGAGAGTTATTCCTATTATACTGCATGGTGATGCGGCTTTTGCCGGGCAGGGAGTCGTGATGGAAACATTCCAGATGTCACAAACTCGTGCCTACAAGACCGGTGGTACCATTCATATAGTAATTAATAATCAAGTGGGGTTTACCACGCACAAGCGAGAAGATGCGCGGTCTACAGAATACTGCACTGACGTTGCGAAAATGGTGCAGGCACCGATATTCCATGTCAATGGAGATGATCCCGAGGCGGTATTATTGGTCAGCCAGATGGCTGTTGATTATCGCCAACAGTTTAACAAAGATGTCGTCATCGATTTAATTTGCTATCGCCGTCGTGGGCACAATGAGGCCGATGAGCCTTTTGGCACTCAGCCATTGATGTATCAAAAAATCAAAGCGCAGAGAACTACGCGGGATTTGTACGCAGACAAGCTGATTGCTGAGGGAGTGGTGAATAAGGCAGACGACGATGTGTTAATTGACAATTATCGAACCGCCTTGGAAAACGGAGAGCATGTTGCTAAAAGTTTGGTACATGAGCCGAATGAAAAACTGTTTGTCGATTGGTCTTCCTATTTGGGTCATAGTTGGGATTGTCCTTGTGACACCAGTATTGACCTGAAAAAGATGCAAGAACTGGCGGCAAAAACTAGCGAGGTCCCTGAAGGATTTCCAATTCAGCGGCAAGTGGCAAAAATATACGAAGACCGGCACAGAATGACCGCGGGCGCCATGCCTATTAACTGGGGTTACGCAGAAACTCTGGCCTATGCCAGTTTACTGGATGCGGGCCACCCGATACGACTTACCGGTCAGGATGTTGGGCGCGGTACGTTTTCTCACCGTCACGCGGTGTTACACAATCAGAATGATGCCAGTGTCCATGTGCCGCTCCAACATATTGCTGAGGACCAGCCGGTGTTTACCATTCACGATTCGCTGCTATCTGAAGAAGCGGTCTTGGCATTTGAATACGGCTATTCGACAACATTACCTAATGTGTTAGTTGTGTGGGAGGCTCAATTCGGCGATTTTGCCAATGGTGCCCAAGTTGTTATTGACCAATTCATCGCGAGTGGTGAGCACAAATGGCAACGTTTGTGTGGTTTGACGATGTTACTGCCTCATGGATATGAAGGTCAGGGTCCCGAGCATTCCTCCGCCAGGCTTGAGCGATATTTACAGTTGTGTGCGGAGCACAATATTCAGGTATGTGTGCCGACTACCCCGGCGCAAGTCTTTCACATGTTGCGAAGACAAGCATTGCGACCGCTGCGTAAGCCGTTGATTGTTATGTCGCCAAAAAGTTTGTTGCGTCACAAAGAAGCTGTTTCAACCCTTGAAGAATTGTCGGACAACCAGTTCCAAAATGTGCTGGGAGAGACGGATGAACATGATGCCGAACAGATAATTCGCGTGGTATTGTGCAGCGGAAAGGTTTATTACGATCTTCGCGAACGACGTCGTGAACGAGAAATGTTCCATGTGGCTATCATTCGATTGGAGCAGTTATATCCGTTCCCTGAGACAGAATTGGAAACGATATTGGCGCCATACAAGGCATTGGCTGAAGTGGTATGGTGTCAGGAAGAACCGATGAACCAGGGAGCCTGGTATGCCAGCCAACATCACATGCGGCGAGTGATCAGCAAGCATAATCCAGAGCTTTATCTTGACTATGCAGGGCGTAATGCATCGGCATC
>CAYNZI010000230.1:0-5139 GCA_964401565.1 uncultured Spongiibacteraceae bacterium | reverse complement strand
AATCAGCGTACTCGCCAGGCCCAGGACCCGGAGAGAACGGTCATCCAGCTGCAGTACATTTAGTACCATTTTGCGCCAAGACCTGGGGCTTAAAAAAGGCAAAAACCCTTCTACCACCAACACTAGGCACAACGCCACTATCAAATCATGCCACATTGGGTACCCCGCATGATCAATAGCGACAATTTCAATTCAAGTACTACCACCCACAAAAAAACCGCGCGATCTCATGTACTCATAATAGAAGTCATGAAATTGCCCGGTTAGCGTATGATACCACAAATTGGCGATTGTTAAGTGTTTACTTAGCGCCCCGCCTTACTATCATTAAAATATTTGAAAAAGTCGCTCTGGGGATCCACCAGCATAATATCGCCCTTGTTGCTAAACGCAGACCGGTAAGCATTTAAACTACGGACAAAGGCATAGAATTCAGCGTCTTTGCCAAATGCCGCCGCGTAAGTAGCGGCAGCCTGTGCGTCGCCCTGACCCCGCAACTGCTCAGATTCACTGTATGCAGTCGCTTCGATAATGGTTTTCTCTCGCTCCGCAGAAGAGCGAATTTTTTCAGCCTCTTCCTTACCTTTCGAACGCAATTCCCACGCTTCTTTTTCTCGCTCAGCTTTCATTCGACGGAATACAGCGCCACTAACTTCAGGCGGCAAGTCGATACGTTTAACTCGAACATCAACAATTTCTACGCCCAAGGATTCGCGAACTCTCTCGTTCAAGCCGTCTTTGATATCTTGCATCAATTGATCACGCTCACCAGAAACAACTTCATGTAAAGTACGCGTACCAAACTCATTGCGCAGACCGTCATTAACCCTTTTTGCAAGTCGATTCATGGCCTGTGCTTCGTTGCCGCCAGTCGCCTTGTAGTAGGTGTCAACATCCGCTATTCGCCACTTTGCATACGAATCCACAATCAAACGTTTCTTCTGTACGGTTAAAAAGCTTTCTGGATTAGCGTCCAGTGTTAACACGCGACCATCAAACTTGCGTATGTCATCAGCCATCGGCATTTTAATGTGCAATCCAGGCTGCACATCCGACTCGATGAGACGACCAAACCGCAACTTCACCGCGCGCTCAGTTTCCTTCACTACGTATAAACTGCTATCAGCAAGGATCACCGCCAGAAATAGCACTATCACAACAGGAATAATTTTATTCATTAACGTGTCTCCCTGCGACGAGTTGTAGCCTGATCGCTGCGTAACTTCTTAATAACTTCATCGGCAATGTCGCTGATATTCACATCAGCACCCGGCGAACTTCCTCTGACCTCCGCATGTTGCCCCATCAGCTTGTCGAGTGGTAAATACAACATATTATTACCACCCTCCACGTCGACCAGAACTTTAGAGCTACGACTCATCACTTCTTCGACAGTATCTATGTACAAACGCTCCCTGGTCACCTCTGGCGCTTTTTGATATTCACTCAGCAGGCTTTCAAAGCGCATGGCCTCACCTGTTGCCTCAACAATCACTTTAGCCCGGTAACCCGTCGCCTCTTCAATAATACGCTGCGCCTTACCGCGAGCCTCAGGAATGATGCCGTTGGAGTATGCTTGCGCCTCATTGATCAAGCGCTCCTGGTCTTCCCTAGCCTTGATAACGTCATCGTAAGCATCTTTCACTTCAGACGGCGGCTTGGCTTCAGAGATATTGATTTTCACCACCTGAATACCCGTTTGATAACTGTCCAGATATGTCTGCAGTCGTACCTGTACGTCCACTCCAATTTTTTCACGACCAATCGAAACGACATCATCCAACTTACTGCTACCAACCACATGACGAAGCGCACTGTCCGTAGCTTGCTGCAGACTAATCTCGGGGTTTTTGACATTCAACACGAACGCCTTGGGATCAGCAATGTTGTATTGCACGGTCAACGGCAGCTCAACAATGTTCTCATCTTCCGTCAACATTAGGCCGCGCGAAGGATACTGTCGTTCCTCGGTTACGTTAACAATCACTTTGTTATCGACCAAGGGCGGATTCCAATGCAAGCCGGGGCCATAGGTCTGATAGTATTTACCGAACCTCATCACCACAGCACGGTCTTTCTCGTCAACCTGATAGATTCCCATGGCGCCCCAGATAGCGGCGACCACAAGCAGCAGCAGAACAATTGCGCCACCACTGACATCAGCGCCACCAGAGCCACCAGAGCCACTTCCACCCTTGGATCCTCCACCGCCAAATATTCCGGCCAGTTTTTCCTGCAACTTCTTGTAGGCTTCGTCTAAATCTGGTGGGCCACTGTCCTTGTCAGAATTCCAAGGATCTTTATCGTTACCACCACCCGGTTCATTCCAGGCCATCGCTATCTCCTATTGCCCGCGTATAGTGCGCCGGCGTTGCTGATTAGTTACTGCATAGTGCAGTAATAGAACACATTAATAGAACTCATTTTTGGGCAGTCTACCAAATTTCAGCTGACTACGCCCATCTCTGCCAAAACTGATTCAGGGTCCAACTCCTCAGCACTGAGAAGTCGACAAAAATCCTGTTTCGGCAACCGTATTTCTATCTCACTCAAACCCTGCTCATTGTACTGCTCTGAGACGACAACATTTTGCCGGTAAAAAGCAGCTCGCAAACGCCCCTGCTCCACATTAAGCGTCAAGCGACCGTGAACAACATTCTCTCCTAGCCATTCAGATAAACACGTTTGTATCAGATCAAGCCCAGATCCATTTTGAGCAGAGACCCATACACGCCTGGCGACACCCTCCTGATCTCGATCGATACGGGGCGCTGAATCCACCAAGTCAATTTTGTTATAAATTTCCAAGCGCGGTATCGACTCAGCACCAATTTCTTTGAGGACCACCTCCACTTGAGCAATGTTGTCAGCACGCTCATCGTCAGCACAATCAATGACGTGGATCAGCATGTCAGACTGCGCAGCCTCTTCAAGCGTTGCCCTAAAAGCCTCCACCAGTTTGTGTGGCAAATGACGAATAAATCCCACGGTATCAGCTAGTACAATGGGGCCAAAATCTGGAATTGAAACTCTTCGAAGCGTTGGATCAAGTGTTGCGAACAACTGATCTGCCACATATACGTTTGATTGGGTCAATACATTGAACAGCGTTGACTTGCCCGCATTGGTATAGCCTACCAACGATACAGTGGGAATATCAGCTCGACTTCTAGCCCTGCGACCCTGGTCGCGCTGCTTGCGGACTTTATCCAGCCGCTTGCTTATCGCTTTAATACGCGCCCGCAGCAATCGTCGGTCTGACTCCAGCTGAGTCTCGCCCGGACCACGTAATCCGATACCACCTTTCTGGCGCTCAAGGTGAGTCCAGCCACGCACAAGGCGCGTTGACATATGTTGCAACTGGGCTAATTCCACCTGCAACTTGCCCTCATGGGTTCTGGCTCGCTGAGCAAAAATATCGAGAATAAGACCGGTCCGATCTAACACGCGACATTTCAATTCACTTTCGAGGTTTCGCTCCTGACTGGGAGAAAGGGCGTGGTTGAACAACACAACCTCGGCTTCTTGCTCTTGTACTTGCGTGCGAATTTCTTCCAGCTTTCCAGAACCAACAAAATAACGAGGACTAGGAGACGAGCGCTGACCGCCAATAAAAGCAACCGGATATCCTCCGGCAGACAGTACCAGCTCCTCGAACTCTCGAGGATCTTCACGCTCTATTTCGTGACGAAAGTCCATGTGAACCAAAACAGCCCGCTCACCGGAATCCGGGCGTTCAAACAGCAATGACTAACCTCAATGGCTTAGCTTTCCTCTTCCTGGTCCTGGTCTGGCATAGGCATACGAACAACGCGCGACGGTACAACTGTCGAAATAGCATGCTTGTAAACCATTTGGCTGACGGTGTTTTTTAACAGCACGACAAACTGGTCAAAGGACTCAATTTGACCTTGTAACTTTATGCCATTAACTAAATATATTGAAACAGGAACCCGTTCTTTGCGTAAAACATTCAAATAAGGATCTTGTAAAGTATGCCCTTTCGACATGACAACTCTCCTTTAATAAGCCCAAATGGGGCTATAAAATAATAAACAAATGAGACCAAATAAAGCTAAACTACCTTTCCCAATTACCGGTTACTGCCGGGCACAGCCTCTCCTAACTGCAACGCCTTCAATAAGAACAATGCATCTCTCTTGCCACTGTCGGAAGTCAAGCGTTGGCAGTATACCTCAATTCCTTGATTTAGGGGTAAAGCGCCGAAGAAAATTGAGCGCCAACTCCAGCGGAGGCAGGCCGCCCAAACCATCTTCTGTGGCGACATCCAACACACCATTCTCATCGGTATATAACCAATGAATATCTTTCCAGCCATTCAACCAGGTGAATTGGCGTTTTGCCAATTGCCTCGTGGCTATAATCCCCCGCTCTATCATTTCCTCGCGAGTAAGCTCTCCAGCCAGATATTGCCAAACTTGCCGATAACCAACCGCCCTCATCGACGGCAAACCCTCGTGTAAGTCATATTCTGCCTGCAAAGATCTGACCTCATCAATGAATCCTTGTTCAATCATGATGTTAAATCTTTTTTCGATACGCCGGTGTAATACGGTCCGATCAACAGGCGCAATAGCCAGCTGCACCGCGTCATACGGGCATACCTCACTACGAGATTGCCCGCCATCTCTCTGTCGCCGATGAAATTCCGTGAGCGTTGTTCCGGATGATCTATAAACAGCCAGGGCTCGCTCAATTCTTTGCGAGTGATTGGGGTGAATTCTTGCCGCCGACTCCGCGTCGACCATGGCAAGCTGGTGATGTAAAAAAGGCCACCCCAATTCGAGCGCCTCTTTCTCGATTTGCTGCCGCACTTCCGGCTCAACTGCAGGCATTTCAGCAATACCGTCTAGTAAGGCCTTGAAATACAACATGGTACCGCCAACGAGTAAGGGAATATTTCCTCGGCCACTTATTTCAGCCATTGCCGCAAGCGCATCGACCCGAAACTCTCCCGCAGAATAGGCTTCCGCCGGGCTTCGAATATCAATCAATCGATGAGGAGCGACGGCTAATTCAGCCGATGAAGGTTTAGCACTACCAATATCCATTCCCCGATAAATAAGCGCCGAATCAACACTAATAATTTCGCACGGGAAACGCTGGCACAACTGTATA
>CAYNZI010000229.1:0-5151 GCA_964401565.1 uncultured Spongiibacteraceae bacterium | reverse complement strand
CGTGTTAAGAAAACCATCGGTAATTATTGGCCGTATGCGACGACCGTTTTTGATTATATTCGCCGAGCTATGCCATTCCCTCAGCCAGGTTCTTTAAGCAATAATGAAGTCTATGGTCTTGTCGCTTATCTCTTGTATTTGAATGACATTGTTGGCGCAGACAAGCGACTAGATGCTGGAAACCTGGCGGCTATCAGAATGCCATCGCGAAATCGTTTTGTGGTTGATGACAGAATCCCAATAGATTATCGCCACCCGGAAGGAGGCTGAATAGATGACTAAAAAATTAAGCCGCAGGCAAATGTTAGTCGGGTTGACGGGCATGGCCGGTATCGCCGCTACCCGACCTTTATTGGCAGGGGTCAATGCCCCGCAACTATCACCTGAGAAAGTAGATCAACTACTGTCTTCGACTCGCCAGCAAGGTCATGCGCCTTCTGCCGTCGGAGAGAGGTCGGCCTTTGAGCCCCTCCAGCGATTACCACTGTATAACATTGCATCCGGTACCCCCTTGCAGGATTTGCATGGGTCGATCACACCGGCGGATTTACATTTTGAACGTCATCACGGTGGAGTACCAACAATAGACCCTGAAACGCACGAGCTGCTCATTCACGGCATGGTTGATAAACCACTCAAATTTTCGCTGGCAGATTTGAAACGAATGCCGTCGGTGACTCGCGTTTGTTTCATTGAATGTTCAGGTAACCTTAATTTTCGAGCTGGAGAGAAAACTACACCACAGCAGTTGAGTGGCCTGACTAGTCAAAGCGAGTGGACAGGTGTTGCGTTGAGCACACTGTTTAACGAGGTGGGGTTGAAGGCGAAAGCCAGCTGGTTTTTGGCTGAAGGTGGTGATGCTGCGATTTTGGCTCGCAGTATTCCTCTGGCGAAAGGTTTTGATGACGCAATGATCGCCTATGCTCAAAATGGTGAGGCGATTCGACCGGAGCAAGGTTACCCATTTCGTTTGTTGTTACCGGGCTGGGAAGGCAATACTAACGTCAAGTGGTTGCGGCGATTGGAAGTTTCCGATCAGCCTTTTATGACGCGGGAGGAAACGTCTAAATACACCGATCCCTTAAAGACGGATAAATCACGATTGTTCAGCGTAGTTATGGATGCTCGGTCGATTATTACCAGCCCGACTTATCCGGCCGTTTTGTCTAAAGGTTGGACAGAGATTCGCGGTTTGGCCTGGAGTGGTAGAGGGAAAGTTGTTCAGGTTGACGTTAGCGTCGACGGCGGAAAACACTGGCAGAAAGCGAATCTTCAAGGTCCTGTCTTATCGAAAGCACACACCCGTTTTACTCTGCCGTGGCGCTGGAATGGTGGTGGCGCAGAGTTGTTGAGCCGAGCTACTGACGAAAGCGGGTATGTTCAACCGACAAGAAGGCAATTGATTGACTCGAGAGGCTTAGGCTCGCTTCCGTACCACCTTAATTGCATCTTGGGGTGGCAGGTACAGAGTGATGGTCAGATATTATATGCAGCAGAACCCTGGGTGTAGAGATGTGTTTAGGGCAAGGTTTCCCCCCAAAGATTAACGGGGCTTTTTTTACAAATAATAACGACAGGTATATCACATGCGTAATTTCAGTTGGCAAAAAAAGTCTCTGCTAGCAGGTTTGTATTTTATTTGTTCGCTACAAACTGCGAATGCCGTCGATAAATTTGCCAGTGAAGCTCCCGATCGGCTGGTAGAGTATCTGCGAATCAATACCGCTAACCCGCCTGGCAATGAATCACGAGGCGTTGCTTTTTTTGCCAAGTATCTGACAGCGGCGGGTATAGAGTTTCAAACCGGAGAGTCAGCACCAGGGCGAGGCAATATTTGGGCAAAAATATCAGGCGGTAAAAAGCCAGGTATTGTACTGCTTAATCATATCGATGTGGTTCCTGCGAATGAAGATTACTGGAGTGTAGCCCCTTACAAAGGGGTGATAAAAGACGGCTATATATACGGACGTGGAGCCTTGGATATGAAAGGCTTAGGCATTACGCAATTCCAAGCGTTTTTGTCTCTGGCCGCATCGGGGAAAAAGCTCAATCGAGATGTTTGGTTCATTGCTACAGCGGATGAAGAGGCCGGTGGAAAATATGGTGCAGGGTGGATGGTAGAGCATCATCCCGAGGTATTTGAAAATGTAGGTTTTCTGTTGAATGAGGGCGGGGGTGGTTCACGTGTCGGCGACAAGGTTGGTTTTACGGTCGAGGTGACGCAAAAAATTCCTTTATGGTTAAGGCTCACAGCGACAGGTAGACCCGGGCACGGTTCGTCGCCTCAAGTTCATACCGCTGTCACTCGTCTATTTAAGGCCGGCCATCGAATTACTACAACTGATTTTAAGGCGCGGGTGATAAAACCGGTAGAGCGGATGTTTGCCGATATAGCTGAATCCCAGCCTGCAGGTTTCAAAGAGAAATATTTAAACATATCAAAGCATATTTCTGATACTGAATTTATGTTGGCGTTACAAACACGAAACCCTCAGCATCATTCGCTATTGCGTGATACCTGCTCAGCGACTCGAATTGAAGGCAGTTCAAAGATCAATGTGGTGCCTGCAGAAGCGATGTTTGAATTGGACTGTCGGTTGCTTCCGGATCAAGATCTCGACGTGTTTCAGAAACAACTGGAGCAGTTGATTGCCGACCCTAATATAAAAATAGAACGACTTATGGGGTTTTCTCCAGCAATCAGTGAAACGGATACCACTTTGTTTGAGCACATAAAGAAAGTGACCAGTAAGCATTACCCCAGTTCTCGGGTCATGCCCAGTGTTTCTACCGGATTCACTGATAGTCATTTTTTCCGTGATCTGGGTATCGTGTCATATGGCTTTGCGCCCTTTATGGCTCCGCCATCAGAGTATCGAGGTATTCATGGTAACGATGAAAAAGTATCCATTGATAATATGGTCAATGGTACGGTTTTGTTTCAAGATTTATTGGAATCGTTTACGGTGAAATAACGAGGAAAATCGGATTCACACTGATCTAAGTTATTCAGCTCTGCTCGAGGACAGAGCGTTGGCTTGATAGGTCAGAGAGTCTTCCGGTCAACGCAGTAATGAGGACGTCAGTATGAAACCAGTTTGTTTAGTCATTGGAGCGGGAGCGGGTATTGGTGGAACAGTCGGCAAACGATTTGCCGACGCAGGGTATCACGCCGTTTTGTGCCGTCGTAGTGATCAGCAAGGATTAGACAAGCTGGTCAGTGATATTACCACTGCAGGTGGTTCAGCCTCCGGTTTTTTATTGAATGCCGTTGAGCCTGATAGCATAGAAAAACTGATTGCTTCCATCGAGACAGATATAGGACTTAGTGAAGTTGTATTGTTTAACCTGGGAGCACAAATTGGCGATAGGTCATTGCAAAATACCACCTATAAAGCTTTTGAAATGGGGTGGCGTATGGCTACTTTTGGCCTGTTTCGTTTGGCGTCGGCGGTTTGCCCTTTGATGGAGGAACGTGGCAAAGGAACTATCCTGGTTACGTCCGCCACGGCGGCTGTTCGTGGTAATAAAGGGCAGCATTCTCATGCGGCGGCAATGGGCGGGCGTCGGATGTTGTGTCAATCTCTCAATGCTGAGTTTGGCCCCAAAGGTATACACGTGGCGCACATAATTATAGATGGGGCCGTAGATGCACCAGACACCTTAGGTAAAATGCTGGGAGCCGAAAAGTTCCAGCAGTTACGTGAATCACGAGGGTTGGAAAATGACGGATTGATGCTGCCAGAGAAAATAGCAGAGACCTATTTTCATATTGCCCAACAACACCGGTCAGTTTGGACCCATGAGTTGGATATGCGGTCTTATTCAGATTTGCCGTGGTGGAATCACTAGCGAAGCGCTAACGCACTAGGGCATACGAAAGCGCATTCGGATGTTTCTTTGTTCGCGTTAGTGAATGTTTTTCGTTAGCCCCTTGCCGGGTCAATGTCATACGTGAAAGGTGTTTCTGGTAAACTGAGCTTAACGGGTTTGTTCTCGAGAACAGTGCCTAAATGTAGCATGAAACTTCCAATGCCAGCGGCGCCTTGCATATAACCCGTTTGACGTTCTAGAAAGTCTGGACGACCGCGGTGCTCCGCCATATTCCAGCTTAGTCCTTGGTTACTATCCGCGGAATTGAGCAGCTCAGTAGCGGTTCGTTTGGCGTAGTCGAGATAATGCTCATTACCTGTTTCGTGATAAAGAAACAGTGCGTAGTCACCAATACCTGCATCGCCGCAGCATTGTCCGTGGTTATTCCAGAGTCCCTTACAACGTTCTTCCGGCGCTCCGGTATCGAGCAGCCCCAGAAAATTATTTTCCATCCAGTCGAGATATTCACAATCATTGGTGATTTTGTATAGCAAATACATCAAGCGACCCGTGCCTGCAGGCCCATGGCATACCCCAAGATAGAAAAGCGTAGGGGGTTGCTGTTCTTCATTGTGACAAACCAGGTGCCCTTGTTGTTGCTCGACACTTCGTGACTCAACGTATTTTGCCGCGCTAATCGCTGCATCAAGGTATCGTGTGTCGCCTGCTTCTTGGTATAAATCGGCGAGAAAATAACCCACGCCGGCACCGCCATGGGCGAAGTTGGGCGCGGTAAACGGGAATGGCATATCGGCCATCATTAACCAGCGTAATCCGTCGGTTGTCGATTCAGCAACTTCCAGTAAACGGTCGGCCGTTTTCCTCGCCAACTCAAGATCGGGTAGAAGTCCTTCCCTGTAGGAATAAAGATAAATCACACCAACACCAGCGGAGCCAACGGATAAGTCGATAACTTCACGTGTGCCCTTAATGCCTGTAATGTCGGAAAACGGAATGGGTTCGATCCAGCCAATCCCTGCGCCGATATCACTGGCTTGTGCGGTGATACGATTGAGTGCAGTGATAGCCCCGCTCTTAAAACGCGGCTCTTTGCTGACTTTATACAATTCAGTTAATGCATAAACAAATCCGGGCCAGCCTGAATAGAGACCTATAGTGATGAACTCTTCTGCACTGGCTTTTTTGTTGACGTAAGCCAGTAAGTTATCCCCGGCTGATTCCGCTGTGGAGAGGTAATTGCCATCGCCGGTGGCGAGATAGAGTTCAATGTAATACACAAGAACTCCGGCCGAGGCGTGATAAAAAGAGTGGCTGGGT
>CAYNZI010000228.1:0-5197 GCA_964401565.1 uncultured Spongiibacteraceae bacterium | reverse complement strand
CTCCTCGTCAAAGGCTTCAATGCCCTGCCGCGAAAAGTCTGCCACGACGGTTTCGAGAGCAAACACCGTTTCACTATTCACCACCAAAATCATCACGGTGAATCGCAACAGAAATTTTGTCAGTTTGAATTCCGAGAAACCGATCACACTTCAAACCCCCTATTTTCCAGTTTTGTGGTCATATAACCCTCTGCACAAACCCACACTGACAAATAACGACTATAATAGCTACTAAACCATTACTATTGCCTGAATATGCCTAAAAGTATCCTGATCTTCATCTTGGCCGGACTTGTGAGCTTGTCCGCAAGCGCAGAGACATATCGCTGGAAAAATGAATCTGGTAATGCCGTCTACAGCGACCAACACCGCTCCGGTCAAGCCGTGGCAGAAACCGCTATAAATAGTTCCGATTACTATTCGAACGCACGCAACAGAAAAACCGTGGAAGTTACCACTCAAACTACTGAGCCTGTCGCCAAAATCGTAAGTTCAACACAACAACATCTAGCAACACTGACAGCGACCACCGACAAAGACGGGCTGGTGCCGACAATGACAGAAAGTGAATGCCAGCGGGATTACCGCCTCAGCTGCGATCGTGTGAACAATTGGAAACAATACGCTGCTGAAGCCTGTGATGATGATTCTCGCTGTCTTGACGATGATTTTCTCGACAAAAAATACCGCCCTCGCACCACCCAAGAAATGCGAAAAATTTCCCAACGGGCCGCGATACGTAATAATTTGCAAGCCAAAAAAATCTCATTATTCCTGACTAAAAAATACTCAAACTACTGCGCCAACCAGGCCGCAATGTATTGTCAGAATAAACGAGATACGCGGTGTGCTGCGACCATGCGCAGCTATTGTAACGACAGCAGGGATCTAAAGGATATCTTCCAAAAGTACGACAATTTGTCTGCTATTGAAAAACAAAAAATTATTAGCCAAGCTAAATCATTGGCAATATCCAACGGACACAGTCAGTTAGATTACGATCAGATGGTTGCCAGTTTAATAGAATTACTCGTGTCACAGGCCCTGTTGGGACTCTAATGTATTCGTAAGTCGATCAACCTCTACCAATCAACGGCATTGCCGTTGCCATCACCGTCATAAACTGAACATTAGCTTCAAGTGGCAGCTTAGCCATAAACACAACCGAACGAGCCACGTCGTCAACATCCACCGGTGACTAAAGCAACTTTCCCAACCATAACGTAACTCTCATGTTTCTATCAGGTTTTGACTATTTTCCGAAGGCTCGCAAGCTGTAAATATCGAAGCGAATAGCTTTTCCTTCAATGGCAAAATTGGGTTTTAATCCCCCTAGATAATCGGCCTTTTTCGGTCGCTTCACCACCACTCGGTGTCTGGCCGTCATCAAGGCTTGTTCCAACAATTGATGACTATCGCTGTCGGGGCCAACAATATGATGAAATGTGCGCATTTCTTTTTTTACCAGCGCCGATTTTTTCGATTCCGGGAACATGGGGTCAATCACAATGACATCTGGACTATCTTTCTCATTCAACATTCGCAAATAATCTAACGCGTTCCCCTTGAAAAAATCCATTCTCTGGGCAATTTCCTCAAGCTCTATATCACCTGACAATCGAGCTCGTTCGAGACCGTCTTGAAGTAACGCGGCGACGACAGGTGAGCGTTCGCACAGTGTGAGTGAATAACCACGACTAGCCAAGACAAAACTGTCCCGCCCCAATCCAGCCGTTGCGTCTAATACCGATGGAAATTGCTGTTTATTTCCAGCGACCGCTTTCACGATCAATTCTCCGCCGCCGTGTTTACGACGATGATTGGCAGAACCTGTAGAGAAATCAACTCGAACAGGTCCCGCCGCGCCTTTGCCGGTTTGCTGGATCGACAATCCATCTTCGTTGTAAACTAACAAATAGGGGTAGTCGCCGTCTGTGGTCACCAGCGCAACACCCAGCTCAGCGGCCAAGCGATGGCACAGATCTTCTCGATCAGGATCTGATTTAACGGCAATTGATAGCGGCGGGGATATCACAAAAAGAGGATCACGGACACAACGACGCACTATTTAACAAATCTGGATTGTTCTCAGCAATGAGGTTTTCGAGATGACTGCAATTGCGCTCCAGTGCATTCATATAAAGATTATCGCCACCAAAGTGCGCCTCTACACATCGATAGAGACCGTTGAAATGGCCCTCAAGACGGTTTCGAACAGTGCCCTTTATAAACGCCGGCGTTTGTAATAGTAGGTCTGCGGGAGACTCATAGATAACGTGCTCAGTACCGTCCGGCAGTTGCTGCCGGGTAAGTCCACCCAATTCGAATTCGTGATAAAGCCGATCACGGCATTTCTGTAGATAGGCGGGATCTGCCATCTGCGCGATCACATCCGACGTGCCTGCTAAATTACCAAGAATTCTATGTCGAGGATCGGACAATTTTATCTGGTCCAGTTCGCATTCATAACCGGTAAAATGCACCAATTTACCCGCGAGCTCTACAAGATCGGAACGACCGACTGTTGGCAAGTACTCTGCCATAAATTGCGCGCTGCGACTAACATGCGTTTTGGTATATTCGGCTCCGTGTTGAATGTTCGTTTCACCGGACCGACGAATATAACCAGAATCATGGAATAGAGCGACAATGAGCCCCGTTAGCGCTAGTTCAGGGCCCAGTTGCTGTGGGGTAGAATGACTACCGTCATAGCCATCTATCAATCGGGCCATCGCCAAACTAACATCGAGTACATGCTGGGTATCATGATAGGCCGTATCACAGGGTAAAAAACCGTCAAGCTTACCGGCGTAAAGTGCCCCAAAATCATCGTATAATCTTCGGATCAGGCTGAAATCTGCGCCGGGATAGCGGCTCTGAAAAATAGCTAGCACGGCATCGCAAACCGACGCAGGGTCAGTGACATTGATTTTCCCGCTAACATCCATCGTCAACCGGTTTACTTGATCCATAACTGAATACCGAATAGCTTTTCTCCCCAACCCCAAGCCAAGGTGAAATTGAGTTGTAATCTATGCATTAAATTATAGGTGATTTCGGCATCTTGGGGCGGCCAATCAGCGAATCACGTCACAGATTCGACGGGAATTTGTCGAAATCAGTAACAAACTGTCTGACAGGCCGTAGGTCGTTACCTTTTTGGCACTTATTTATTCAGGCTAACGATTAATCCTCGCCCTGCTTCTTACCTGAAAATTGCGGAGCATGAGCGATAATCCGCTCTGCCAACCTCGAAAATGGCAAGCTTTGAATCCAGACCGTTCCCGTTCCGGTTAACGTTGCCAAACAGAGCCCCTCGCCACCAAAAAACATACTTTTAAAGCCACTAACCATCTTAATGTCGTAATCAATGCCCTTGCTAAAGGCGACCAGGCAACCCGTGTCCAAATACAAGCTTTCTCCCTTCAACTCCTTGCGTACAACCGTGCCCCCAGCGTGCATAAATGCCATGCCATCTCCCTGCAACCGCTGTAAAATAAAACCTTCACCACCAAAGAAACCACTGCCAAACCGCCGATTGAACGCCACGTCGACTTTTGTGCCTAAAGCCGCGGCTAAAAAGGAGTCCTTCTGACAGAACAGCTCCTCGCCGACTTCAGACAAATCGACATCGACTATTGATCCAGGAAAAGGAGCCGCAAAGGATACATGGCTTTTTTTACTGCCATTATTAGTGAAATGAGTCATGAACACAGACTCGCCTGTCAGTTTGCGTTTACCGGCGCTAAATAATTTACCTATCACGCCTTGGTCGGCGTCAGAACCGTCGCCCATTTTTGCTTCAAATGCGATCCCTTCTTCCATATAATTCATCGCTCCCGCTTCTGCAATCACGGTCTCACCTGGGTCCAGCTCAACTTCGACCATTTGCATATCATGACCGATGATCTGGTAATCTACATTGTGGCAATGCATTCCTTTCTCCCAAAATTGTTAAATAAACATGAGCCCCATACCGGCAATATCAGCGCGAACAACCCTCATTTCCGCTGACATTCATTGATAGATACAGTGTGGCGATTTCTGCGAACTTTCACAACAGTTCCTTCTGGCGACACCCCATGACTACCCAGATATACATAGACACCTCCCTCCGATAAAAGAAATTGATCTGGATACGTTTTTTACTCATTTCACGGATTTTATATTTTGGCTCTGACTCATATCAATTTCTTCGACGAGAACAGCTGATACCCTGCGCCCACAAATAAATTTTAGGGGATCACTATGAAAAAAACACTATTATCTAGCGCAGTCGCTACTGCGATTCTGGCAGCCATGCCGCTTACAGCAATGAGCTATGAAGGTGGAGATTTTATTCTCCGCGTTGGTGCCGCAAAAGTATCACCAAACGATGACAGCAGCCTCATTTCTGTTCAAGATTTAGGCGGCGACGTAGCAGGCACTGGTGTCGGCGTTGAAAGTGACACCCAAGTCGGTATTACCGCAACTTACATGTTGAATAGCCATTGGGGGATAGGACTACTGGCCTCAACCCCATTTGAGCATGACTTAACCGCTAAAGGCCTGAGTGGTTTCGGCGTTACCGACATCGGTAGCGTAGAGCATTTACCACCGACGCTCAGTATCCAAAACTATTTTCTTGGCGGCAACGGCGCTTTCCAGCCTTACGTTGGTGTGGGTATTAACTACACTGTGATTTTGGATGAGGAACTCAGCAGCCAAATGAAAACCGAGTTGGGCGCTACGTCCATGGATATAGACGACTCAATCGGGCTTTCTATTCAAGCGGGTTTTGATTATGCACTGAATGACAACTGGTTAATTAATGCGGCTGTCTGGCGCATGGACATAGACACTACAGCAACCATCAAATCAGCTGTTGGTAAAATCAAAGTTGATGTTGATGTTGACCCATGGGTTTATATGGTCTCTATTGGTTACAAGTTCTAAAACATCCTTGCCATGCCTTTTGCCGGTTGATCCCAGCCGGTAAATATTCCCACCACCATACTATTCTTCCTCTTTAGTACTCACTAATTTCTCTAGCAACAGCTATCGTCTATCTTTTCATTGGTGCGCGTTTACGAAATGATAACCGGTATCATCTCATTTGCTATTTTTTGTTTAACTCGATGAACACGACTGATAAGGTTACAACGTAAGCGCCAAACTAAGCACCTATTGCAATTCCCCGTTAGCTATCTATAGTAAC
>CAYNZI010000227.1:0-5235 GCA_964401565.1 uncultured Spongiibacteraceae bacterium | reverse complement strand
ATCACTTGTGAGACTCGACATGGTTTATGTTCGACCTGTTACGGTCGTGATTTGGCCCGTGGACACAAAGTAAATGTTGGTGAGGCAGTGGGTGTCATTGCCGCGCAGTCTATCGGTGAGCCCGGTACTCAGTTAACCATGCGTACCTTCCACATTGGTGGAGCGGCTTCCAGAGCGACGGCTGTTGATAATATCCAGGTCAAGCAGGAAGGTGTTGTGCGTCTGCACAATGTGAAACTTGCAGAAAAACCTGACGGTACTTTTGTCGCTGTTAGCCGATCCGGTGAATTGGCTGTAGCCGATCTCAACGGTCGAGAAAGAGAGCGCTATAAACTGCCTTACGGTGCATTGATTAAAGTAGCTGATCACGCCAAAGTCTCAGCGGGTGACGTGGTGACTTCATGGGATCCACACACACACCCTATCGTTACTGAAGTAGCGGGTAAGGTGAAGTTTAGTGGTATGGAAGACGGAATCAGTGTTCGTCATCAGACAGACGACTTAACGGGATTGACGTCTATATCAGTCATCGACCCCGCCGAGCGCCCTGCGGCAGGTAAAGATACTCGCCCAGCTGTGACTCTGGTAGATGACAAAGGTAAGGAGTTGTACCTGGCAGGAACGACAGTTCCCGCACACTATTTCCTACCGGCTAACGCGATGGTTGGCTTAACTGACGGCGCCGATGTTGCTGTTGGTGATGTTATTGCTCGTATTCCGCAAGAGAGTTCGAAGACGCGTGATATAACCGGTGGTTTGCCACGTGTTGCCGACTTGTTTGAAGCACGTAAGCCGAAAGAAGCGGCTATTTTGGCTGAAATTTCAGGAACGGTTAGCTTTGGTAAAGAAACCAAAGGCAAGCGTCGCCTGGTAATTACTCCGAATGACGGTTCGCTTTACAAAGGTGCCGATCATTATGAATCGCTGATTCACAAGTGGCGTACGCTGAGTGTTTTCGAAGGTGAAAACGTCGCAAAAGGTGAAATTGTATCTGAGGGCGCATTGAGTCCCCACGATATTCTTCGTCTTAAAGGCGTCGAAGAGCTGGCGAAATACATCACCAATGAAATCCAGGATGTTTACCGCCTACAAGGGGTAAAAATCAACGATAAGCACGTCGAGACTATTTGCAGACAGATGTTGCGTAAAGTTGAGATTACCGCTTCCGGTGATTCCAGTTTGATAAAAGGTGAGCAGGTTGAATACACTCGGGTGCTGGGTGAAAACGAAGAGTTGGTCGCTGATGGGAAAATCCCGGCAACCTATGAACGTTTGTTACTGGGTATTACCAAGGCGTCCTTGGCAACAGAGTCGTTTATTTCGGCGGCTTCGTTTCAGGAAACCACGCGTGTATTGACCGAGGCAGCGGTTACCGGCAAGCGCGATCGATTGCGCGGTTTGAAGGAGAACGTTGTTGTTGGACGTTTGATTCCCGCCGGTACAGGTTTGGCTTACCATGCGGAGCGCAAGCGCCGTAAGGAAGAAAAATTAGCAGCAAAGCAGGATTCGACAGTCAGTGCAGCAGATATAGAAGCCGCGTTGACCGAAGCCCTGAAAGAAGGTTAAAGATCGGACGGTCGTTAAAGAGGGCTTTGGTTTAAAGATAGGCACGAAAATGTGTCTTTTTGCCGAAGATTTCCGCCTTTGATTACCTGACGGCTGGGTATTCTGAATATCCAGCTATTGACTAGGGCTGAGTGCGTCTATAAACTTCGCGCTCGCCTTTTTAACGTAGCGCTATTTGTGTTGTTTGGATGGCGGTATTGCCGTAGCGGTCAATCAGGCTTTAACAGCTTGGTTTTGCGACGGTAGAATGGGTAGTAGTTTTTTACATTTAATTGGAGTTTGTTTAATGGCAACGATCAACCAGTTGGTTCGTAAGCCGAGATAACGTAAGGTTCAAAAAAGCGACGTGCCTGCATTGCAAGCTTGTCCGCAGCGTCGTGGAGTATGTACTCGTGTATATACTACTACGCCGAAGAAGCCTAACTCTGCTCTGCGTAAGGTTTGTCGTGTTCGTTTGACCAATGGTTATGAAGTAACTTCATATATCGGCGGTGAAGGACACAACCTGCAAGAGCACAGTGTTGTGCTGATACGCGGTGGTCGTGTTAAGGATTTGCCAGGTGTGCGTTATCACACAGTACGTGGCAGTTTGGATACATCAGGTGTGGCAGATCGTAGACAAGGCCGCTCCAAGTATGGTGCTAAACGTCCTAAGTAATCTGCGATGCAGATAATTTCTGAAGGCTTGGTCTTCGGGAATCTCGTGGCGACAGCATCGAGACTGAAAAGCTGTCATACGTTTTTGAAGCTATACACGTGTAACAACGTGAAATAATCGGTTTAAAAGTAATAGCGGTGGTAACACTGCAAAGACATTTCAACCTTAGTAAGGCCAAACCCCTGCTACCCACTCGCTCATTCTTAGAGCAACTGGCAAAACAGTGTTTGGGAAACCTGAAGAAAAGGGCTTATACAATGCCAAGAAGAAGAGTTGTCGCCAAGCGCGAGATACTGCCGGATCCAAAATACGGTAATCTCACACTGGCTAAGTTTATGAACCACGTGATGGTTAGTGGTAAAAAATCAGTCGCAGAAAGTATTGTTTACGGTGCTTTAGATCTTGTTAAAGAGCGATTGAATACCGATCCTATCGAAGCTTTTGATGCTGCACTGGAAAATATTGCACCCATGGTCGAGGTTAAATCTCGTCGTGTTGGTGGTGCAACTTACCAGGTGCCTGTCGAAGTGCGCCCCTCTCGCCGTGCAGCCTTGGCTATGCGTTGGTTGGTGGAATACTCTCGGGGTCGTGGTGAAAAATCCATGCGTCAGCGTCTCGCTGGTGAAATCGTTGATGCGTCTCAGGGCAAAGGTTCTGCGGTTAAAAAGCGTGAAGACGTTCACCGTATGGCAGAAGCTAACCGGGCATTCTCTCACTACCGTTTCTAATCGCGTTGTCGGTCGAAAATGGTTAGAACAGAGTAGAACGGCTCTTAATTTATTTGTTTTTCGTTTGAGGAAAAAACAGTGGCACGCAAAACGCCTATAGCTCGGTATCGAAATATCGGTATTTGTGCTCATGTGGACGCGGGTAAAACCACGACTACGGAACGTGTCCTGTTCTACACTGGCCTGTCTCACAAAATTGGTGAGGTTCATGATGGCGCTGCCACCATGGATTGGATGGAACAAGAGCAGGAGCGGGGTATTACTATTACTTCCGCGGCTACTACCTGTTTCTGGTCTGGCATGCAGCAGCAATTTGACCAGCATCGTATCAATATTATTGATACGCCTGGGCACGTTGATTTCACTATTGAAGTCGAGCGTTCTCTGCGGGTTTTAGACGGTGCTGTTGTGGTCTTGTGTGGCTCCTCAGGCGTCCAGCCTCAAACAGAAACTGTTTGGCGCCAGGCCAATAAATATGAAGTGCCTCGCATGGTCTTCGTTAATAAAATGGACCGTGCGGGCGCTGACTTCCAGATGGTTGTCGATCAGCTTGGCGAGCGGTTGGGCGCAAATGCGGTCCCGCTGCAAATGACCATCGGCGCTGAAGAAGATTTCAAGGGTGTTGTTGACTTGGTTAAGATGAAGTCCATTTTGTGGAACGAGTCTGATCAAGGTATGACCTTTGAATATGGCGATGTACCTGCCGAATTACTCGCTAAATGCGAAGAGATGCGGGAATACATGGTTGAAGCGGCTGCGGAAGCAACCGACGAATTGATGGAAAAATACCTTGAAGAAGGTGTGTTAACCGAAGAAGAGATTATCGCCGGTATTCGTCAGCGAACACTTGCGAACGAGATTGTTCCTGTTCTTGGTGGCTCTGCTTTCAAGAATAAGGGCGTGCAGGCCATGTTGGATGCAGTTATTCAGTATCTGCCTTCGCCAGAAGAAGTTAAGGCAATAGAGGGAACCTTAGACGACAAAGATCAAACGGTCGCTGTTCGTGCCGCCCAAGATGATGCGCCGTTTTCCGCGCTGGCTTTTAAGATTGCTACCGACCCCTTTGTTGGAACGCTCACCTTCTTCCGTGTTTACTCCGGGCGACTGGAGAGTGGTACCACTATTTATAATTCAGTGAAGCAGAAAAAAGAACGAGTGGGTCGCATGGTGCAAATGCATGCAAATGACCGGCAAGAAATAAAAGAAGTTTTGGCGGGTGATATCGCTGCAGCCATCGGCCTAAAAGATGTAACAACGGGCGATACTCTCTGCTCAATTGACGATGTTATTGTTCTCGAGCGTATGGAATTCCCCGAACCGGTTATATCCGTCGCTGTTGAGCCTCGGTCTAAGCCTGACCAGGAAAGAATGGGTGTAGCGTTGGGTAAGCTGGCTCAGGAAGATCCTTCGTTCAGGGTGAGAACTGATGAGGAGAGCGGTCAAACAATCATTTCAGGCATGGGCGAATTGCACCTTGATATCCTGGTTGATCGTATGCGTCGGGAATTTAACGTCGAAGCAAATATAGGTAAGCCTCAGGTGGCATACCGTGAAGCGATCACCGCAACGATCGAAATTGAGGGCAAATTTGTTCGTCAGTCGGGCGGTCGAGGGCAGTATGGTCATGTTTGGGTCAAATTTGAGCCGGGCGAAGATGCCAATGCTGAAGGTCTGGAATTTGTAAACGAAATTGCTGGTGGTACTGTTCCTCGCGAATATATACCGGCCATAGAGAAAGGCATAGCAGAGCAAATGCAGAATGGTGTTTTAGCGGGTTATCCGCTACTGGGCCTGAAAGCAACGCTCTATGATGGTTCTTTCCATGATGTGGATTCAAATGAGATGGCTTTTAAAGTTGCCGCGTCAATGGCAACAAAGAAGTTGGCTCAAGAAGGCGGCGCTGAGTTGCTGGAGCCCGTCATGAAAGTAGAAGTGGTAACCCCTGAAGTCAATATGGGTGACGTGGTTGGTGATTTGAATCGACGTCGCGGTATTATTTTGGGTATGAGCGAGAATGCCTCTGGCAAAGTCGTTGATGCCGAGGTGCCACTAGGTGAAATGTTTGGTTACGCTACTGATTTGCGGTCGGCAACTCAGGGTCGTGCTACCTTCACCATGGAGTTTGAGAAATATTCTCCGGCACCAAAGAATGTTGCGAATGAAATAATCGCAAAAAACAGAGGTTAACTTTCTTTTAATATTTGACGAGGTAATTAGCTGTGGCTAAGGAAAAATTTGAACGCACCAAACCACACGTCAACGTTGGTACTATCGGACACGTTG
>CAYNZI010000226.1:0-5245 GCA_964401565.1 uncultured Spongiibacteraceae bacterium | reverse complement strand
TACGGTGGTGGATATTACGGTAGTGGTAGTGGTAGTGGCGGCGGCGGCGCTATATATATTCCCCGTGGCACACCAAGTGGCAGTGGGGCTGAGTGTGCTGGCCCAGAACCCTGTCCTGACGAGCAAAAAGGTTGCGGCGGCGGTGGTTAAAGCTTCACTTTGTCTTCTTGCTTTATCGACATGAATGAAATACATCCAATTCTTTCATGTCGATAGATATAACAATTGATTGAAAGAAAAATAGATTAAAGGGAATAAGATAAGATGTTTTCTAAGTTGTTAAAACGCATTGTAAACTCACCTGCGCCAATACTGGCGACGTTACTCCCTCTGTCGTTACTTATGTGCTCCTCCGTATCTACAGCCGGGGAGGCATTGTGCGCTGAAGTAAAAATTGAAATCAAACAAGAGCTGACGCTTGAACGTCAGGGTTTCGAAGCGATTATGCGCATTAATAATAGCCTAGAAAATATTGCCATAGAGGATATCGCCATTACCGTAAATTTCTCCGATGAATCCGGAGCTGCGGTTACGGCAACCTCGGATACAAGCAAGTCAGATGCGGAGTTTTTTATCCGCGTCGACAATACTCACAACATCACCGCCATCACCCAAGCTGCTAACGCCGTTATTAGTAACGGCACTATTGCCCCTAAAACTACCGGTGAATTTCGCTGGTTAATTATTCCTACAAAAAATGCAGCGGGTAACTTAGACAAAGGTCGTTTGTTTTTTGTCGGTGCAACACTTAGCTACCGCTACGGTGGCACCGAAGAAGAAATCGAAGTTGCGGCCGACACCATTGTTGTAAAACCTCAACCAAAACTTGCATTGGATTATTTTTTAACTCAGCATATTATTGCCGATGACACCTTTACTTTAGAGAAAGAGCCGGCAGAAGCTTACACCTTGGGTGTGCGTGTTTATAATCGCGGTTTTGGTGCAGCTAAAAGCTTGAAAATAGAATCCGCCCAACCTCGTATCGTCGAAAATGATCAAGGCCTTGCGATTAACTTCAATATTCTCAAAAGTTTTATCGGCAACAAACCCGCATCCCCCAGTCTGTTAATTGATTTTGGTGAAATTCCAGGTGGCGATTTAAAAGTAGGACGCTGGGTAATGGAAACCAGCTTATCAGGGGAGTTTACCGCTTTTAATGCCAGTTTTACCCACGCCAATGAACTTGGGGGAGAACTCACATCACTGATTGAATCACAACCCAGCACCTACTTCCTGTTACGTGATGTTCAAATGGATTTAAATGGCCGTGATAAAGTTCGAGACTTTCTCGCGCACTACGGTTCTGACCTCTATCTGTTTGAGTCTGAAACAACAGGCTTAAATAATGCTCTTGACCCAAGCTGCGACAGTTGTGTGCAGGTTGAAAAGCTGGAGGGTAGTCTTACCGCTGGAGCATCTAATTATTACACTCTAGCCTCCACACCCACAAACTCGACCAGCTATATTCGCGCCAGCGATCCCTATGAGGGTAAAAAAGTATTAACTCGGGTGTCTCGCAGCGATAACAAAACCATTTCATCACAAAATGCTTGGCTGTCGAAACAGCGCAAAGAAGCCGACAAAACCGCCTGGGATTATTACATTAATGTATTTGATACCAACAGCACCGGCACTTACACCTTAGTCTTCGGCGATGCAGCCGATGTACCTCAAGCGCCAGTAATACAAGTGATTACCGATCGAACAACCTTTGAAGGCAGCGAACTGGGTTTTTTAATTCAGAGCTCAGACCCCAATGGCACTGTTCCCATATTAGCTGCATCATCGCTTCCCAGCGGCGCTGACTTTACCGACCAGAGTGATGGCAACGGCGTTTTTAACTGGAAACCCGCACAGGGGCAGGCGGGCAATTATCAAATTGTATTTTCAGCTACCGATGGCACACTCACAAAAATATTGACCGTGAAGGTTCGAGTCAATCCTGCCGACGATATAGATGGCGACGGTTTGAAAGATGATTGGGAGCTAAATTATTTTGGTGACCTTGGACAAAATGGAGAGGGTGACTTTGATCAAGATGGCCGCACCAATGCTCAGGAGCAAGAAGTTAATACCAATCCGAAAATTGCAGAGGCTGCTCCAGCTGCCCCACAGATAAATGCTCCCATTGATGCCACCTCAATATTAAATGGCGGCAGTTTACCTTGGTTACCCACACTCAGTGTTACCAATGGCACCCATGCAGAGGCCATGAACGTCAACTATCTCTTTGAGGTCTATGCAGACTCAGCGATGACTCAATTAATCGGGAGTCAACTCACCGTTGAGGGCGGAGTGACAACACAGGTTGTCTTTGTCGAGGCCGATTTAGAAACCGATAAAGCATTTACAGACAATACTTGGTATTACTGGCGCGCTCGTGCGCAGACACAAGAAAATGACCTGTTGTTACCTATAGTACCGAGCAACTGGGTTACGGGCAGTTTTTTCATTGATGGCGACAATGACGCGCCCACCGCCGCAACAATTAATTCCCCGGCCTTAGGTGCTTCAATAGCTGAACTTCGCCCCACACTGATTGTCGATAACGGCCGTGATATTGATGAGGATTTACTCAGTTATCACTTTGCCATTTATGCCGCTGCGGATATTCAAACCCCATTGATGCAAGTGAGTGGTTTATTTCCCGGCGCAAGCGGGCGCACCCAGTGGCAGGTTGCCAATGCCTTGACCGACAACAGCGAATACTGGTGGAAGGTCACCATCAGCGATGATAGAGGTGCATCCACAGAGTCGAGCTGGGGTAAATTTACCCTTGGTAGCAGCAATAGCTTACCAACATCGCCGACATTAAACGCTCCCTTGCTAACACAAGAAATCACCGAACTGCAGCCCAGCTTAACGATTAATAACAGTAGTGACAGCGACGCCAATACACTTACCTATTTATTTGAGATCGACACGATCAATACCTTTACCTCGTCATCACTGCAAAAATCACCCAGTAGTGACGAAGGTGCTGCGGGTCAAACGCTATGGCAACCCACGTTACTGAATGACAATACCTATTATTATTGGCGCGCCAAAGCCGACGACGGACTCGGCTTTAGTGAGTGGGTATTAGGTGAGTTTTTTGTCAATAGTGTAAATGATGCTCCGGCTCAACTCAGTTTGAGCAACCCCGCCAATGACACCCTAGTGACCACCCTTATGCCACTGCTCGAGACTAACATTGGCACCGATGCAGATCGTGACACACTCACCTATGAGTTTGAAATATTCACCGATTTAGCGCTCACAGAATCACTGTCTTTATTATCATCGAATAGTCCACAGATAACATTGTCATCAGCGTTAGCCAATAATAGCCATTTTTATTGGCGTGCTCGCGCCATCGACGAACACAGCTTGGCAGGTCCCTGGAGTCTAACCAATCATTTCATGACAAATGAAAACGCACTGGATGAACAACCTGCGCTGAGCTTTGTTGCGCCGAGCGTCGAAACACTCGTCAGCCAGCCTTTGGTTTTACTGCAATGGGTCGATAGTGACCCAGACTCCAGTGCCAAAATTGACCTTTTTTATACCGACAGTCAAGGCCAACAAACCTCTATTGCCACAGCTTTAAATGAAGACCCCGATGGTACGGGTGACCAATATTCATGGGATGTAAGCAGTATAGCGCCGGGGCGCTATAGCTTACAGGCCACCATTTACGATGCCAGCAATCGTGTAAATGTTGAAGCCTGCTGTGATATTGTCATACCGCAAAGCAATAAAACCATAACTATTACGGCACAAACACAGCTCACAACCGATGAAGCGGGAGTCAATGCAATACTCATTGATGTTGTGCTCGACCAGGCGCTAACAAACAGCGATACGCTAACCTTAAACTTAGCGTTGGATGATAATACCGAAGCGACAATTGCAGGCCCCAAATATTTAGCCTTTGATGCCGGTAATTGGAATCAGCCACAAACAGTTACCGTGCGAGGTCGAGACGACTGTGAAATAGATGGCAATATAAACTTCAAACTCGTTTTTCAGCCCGCCGTATCCAGTGATTCAGCCTACAACGGCTACAGTATTGATGCCGTTGAAATGACCAATCTCGACAATGAAACCACCGCTCAGCAGTTATTTATTTGCAGCTACCAACCGGTAAATCAATTGGACGACGGGTCTGGCACTATCGAAGCAAGCTTTAAAGCCGAGCTGTTCAACAGAGGGCAATCATTGGAAAATGCCACAGCTCAACTGAGTGTCATTGCCAATGATCAAGGTACATTTGACGCTGAAATTATCGGCAATGCCACACTCAGCTTTCCGCAGCTGAGAATGAATTCACTCACTGTCAGTAGTGATACATTTACCCTTAAATTTCCTGCAAACCGCGCCCTAGATACCGCCAAATTGCGCTGGATTATAACCCCGGGGACCCCGAGTGACGTCACCGAAGGCAACTCTGAAGACAATAACTTAACCGGCACCAGCGGCAATGACATTATTGATGGCAAGGCCGGCAATGACCGGCTCTACGGCGGTGATGGTGACGATATTCTTATTGGCGGAGCGGGAGCAGATCGGCTTGAGGGACAAAATGGCAATGACATATTTAAAATAGAAGGCAATGATACCTTCGCCGACATCGTGGTGGGTGGCGAAGGTTTTGATACCCTGCAAGGCGGTGCTGGCGATGACAGTATTCGCCTGCAAACTCACAGCTATCAAGCTACCGTGGAACGTATTGACGGCGGCGGTGGCAGCAATGCTATTTATGGTACCGATGAGTCGAATACCCTCGACTTTTCAGCTACAGAGCTCATCAACATTGCCTTTATTGATGCGCTTGGCGGCAATGACACGGTTCGCGGCAGTCAGGGAGCCGATATTATCATCGGCAATGCTGGTAATGATTATCTCTATGGTGAGGGCGGTGACGATATATTCCGCCTGAAAGGTAATGCCGAAGGGGTTGATCGTCTCAATGGCGGCGAAGGGGTAGATCGTGCCCTTGGCTCCACCGGTGATGACATCTTTCGCTTTACGACTTTTTCTCGTGACAACAGCGTTGAAATCGTTGACGGTATTGCCGGTAATGACGCCATACAAGGCACGGCAAACAACGACAGTCTCAATTTTAAAGATACAGAGCTGCGCAACATTGCGCGCATTGATGGACAGGCGGGTAATGACACCCTCTACGACTTCCAAGCCAAGGACGTTATCTTAGGCGGTCCTGGTCCTGATGATCTCTATGGGGACGGTGGCGACGATACCT
>CAYNZI010000225.1:4006-5260 GCA_964401565.1 uncultured Spongiibacteraceae bacterium | reverse complement strand
CATTCCCCGGGGGAAACATAAAGACATTGAAGCGGTGATGGATTTGAGCGAATTTATCAAGGCGCCCGTGTCTGCCGGCACTGAATATGGCGAGTTAGTGATTCGTCTCGGTGGCGAAGAGCTATTAAGAGAGCCGTTGTTTGCGCTGGAATCGATTGAGCAAGGTGGATTGTTTAAACGTTTGTGGGATGCCCTTGTTTTGTTCGTCATGCAGTTGTTCTAGGAATAAGCACAATGGCTGAGGAAGAACCTCCCAGAATCGAATTCCCCTGCGATTACCCTATTAAAGTCATGGGGCGGCACAGTCATGATTTCCGAGCAGTGATCATTGAGGTCATGCGCAGGCATGCAGGAGACATAACAGATTCCCAAGTCAAAGAGCGTCCCAGTGGCAAGGGGACGTTTGTATCGGTGACTGTGACTATTACGGCGACGGGAAAGGATCAGATAGACGCTATATTCATCGACCTTAAGGCAACAGGCCGAGTGACAATGGTTTTGTGATGGAGCAGGACGCAGATTCCTTATTGTCTCAAACAGAGGCACCTATTGGGCAGCAGTTGCATACCCGTCACTTCGGTTTAATTGACTATCAGTCTGCTTGGGAGGCCATGCAAGCGTTTACCCATCATCGAACGTCGTCAACCGTTGACGAAATCTGGTTTTTGCAACATCCTCCTGTTTTTACTCAAGGCCAGGCGGGTAAGGCGGAGCATGTGTTAGCGCCTGGTGATATACCGGTAATCCAAGTAGATCGAGGCGGGCAGGTGACCTATCACGGCCCAGGACAGCTCGTGGCCTATTTGCTTATTGATCTCAGGCGCCGAGGGTTGGGAGTTAGGGAGTTAGTCACTGCTATTGAGGCCGCTATTGTTGATGTGCTGTCTCATTATAGGATCAGTGCCAGCCCCCGTTCTGATGCTCCGGGTGTTTACATAAGCGATTCGGTTTCCCATCTTACCGGTGCAAAAATTGCACAGCTCGGTTTGCGTGTTCGGCGGGGTTGTAGTTTTCATGGGCTCAGTCTCAATGTTGATATGCAGATGGAGCCCTTCCTACGGATCAACCCCTGTGGTCATGTTGGATTGGAAGTTACTAATATGGCGATGGAATGTAATGAGGTGCTGTCGATGAATAAGCTATCAGAGCAGTTGGCGGAATATTTCATGAATGATCTTGGGTATACTGTGCATACGAAAATCAGTGATGGCAGATTACCTGTTTTACCCGATTCACGTGATAACTGAGTGGCGG
>CAYNZI010000225.1:0-3906 GCA_964401565.1 uncultured Spongiibacteraceae bacterium | reverse complement strand
ACCCAGTACCCAGGAGCGATACCCCGATGAAAACCACCGACTCGACAAGCCTTCCCGCTGCGAAATCTCGTCCGAAAAAAGTTGTGCAAGGTGAAAAGTTGCGAGGAGCAGACAAGGTATCGCGAATTCCGGTTAAAGTTATACCAACGACAGAGTTCCTAAAAAAACCCGATTGGATACGGGTAAAAATGCCCATTAGTCCCGAAGTAACCCGTATTAAACAGACACTTCGAAAACATAAACTCGCCTCGGTTTGTGAAGAGGCGCAATGTCCCAATCTGGGTGAATGTTTTAGCGGCGGTACGGCGACGTTCATGATCATGGGAGAGATTTGTACGCGGCGCTGTCCATTTTGCGATGTTGCTCACGGCAGACCGAATGCTCTCGACGCGGATGAGCCGCGGCAACTGGCCCTTGCTATCGCCGATATGGGTTTGAAATACGTAGTTGTTACATCGGTTGATCGCGATGATCTAAAAGATGGCGGTGCGCAGCATTTTGCTGATTGTATTAGAGAAATACGAGCGTTAACGCCAGGTATTAAGATAGAAGTATTGGTTCCGGATTTTCGTGGTCGTATGGATATTGCTGTGGATATTTTGGTGGCAGAAGCACCCGATGTGTTTAATCACAATTTGGAATCGGTGCCCAGTCTGTATAAAAAAATTCGCCCAGGGTCAGACTATCAATGGTCGCTCGATCTGTTGAAAAACTATAAACAGCGGCGTCCTGATGTACTGACCAAGTCGGGTTTGATGCTTGGCTTGGGAGAGACGGCTGACGAATTAATACAAGTCATGAAAGATATGCGTGAGCACAATATCGACATGATCACCATGGGGCAATACTTACAGCCAAGCAGAGATCACTTACCGATTGATCGATATGTTACTCCCGAAGAATTCGATGAGTTTGGTCGCATCGCAGAAGAGTTGGGATTCAAGGCGGTCGCAAGTGGACCTCTGGTCCGCTCTTCTTACCACGCAGATGAACTTATCGAAAAAATAGTGAGCGGCTGTCGATAGTGGATTAAAGAGCCGCACCTGCCATTTTTGCGACCAATTGCTCTAACAATATCCAGCTGTTGTCCTTCACCATGCCTTTAACGGACTGGTCTATACGGTTGGCGGTCATGATGAGCTGGCGTAGTTGTTTTGTACTTAATCGTTGCAGCGCTGATTTTGTCATGGGTTTGCGTTTGTCCCAAACTCTCTGCCCCTGTAATACTCTATCAATACCATTGCCCTGTGCTATCTGCTCTGCACAATGGGATAGCGTTCTGAGTTCTCGGCTGATAGCCCACAGTAGTGCCAGTGGTTCAGTGCCCTCTGCTTTGAGGCCCTGCAGGATTTTTAGGCTACCGCGAACATCGCCTTCTATAGCTCTGTCGATAAGCCCGAAGACGTCGTACCGGGCATTGTCGGCAACAGCCGCGGCAATGGTGTTGGCATCAATGATATTGTTCTCGGAAAAAAGCCGGAGTTTTTCAATTTCCTGAGAGGCGGCTAACAAGTTGCCTTCCACCCGGTCGGCAAGCATTTGCAGGGCTTCGCTATCGGCTTTTAAGCCTACGGTACTCAAACGCTGACTGATCCAGCGCGGCAACTGTTTAACGTCTATAGGCCAGCAGGGAATAGAGGCTCCGGCGGCTTCAACCGCTTTATACCATTTGGTTCTGGTGCTGGAACCCTCCAGTTTATTGCAGACAACGAGCAACACATTATCCGGAGAAATATTAGCGCTGTATTGCGTTAACGCTTTGCCACCCGCATCGCCAGGTTTGCCGGTGGGCATTCGTAATTCAATCAGTTTTTTTTCTGAAAACAGAGACATGGCATTGGCGCTTGCCAGCAGTTCACTCCAGTCAAAGCCTGCATCAACATGCAATACTTCGCGGCTAAAGCCTTGTTGGCGGCAGCACTGGCGGATGGCATCGCAACATTCCTGTACTAATAGGGTTTCGTCGCCACTAACGATATATACCGGTAACAATCCCTGGCTAAGATGTTGCTGTAGTTGGTCGTTTCGCAGTCGCATGATTATGGCTGAGTTATCAGTATGTGATTGTGAGTGATGCGTTATTCATGGCCAGACCTAAGGCCGTCAAAATTGAATGACTGTAGTTGCCGGACAATTTTAGCCGCAAGGTTTTTCAGCATTTCCCGGCGTAGGATTTTCTCTTCCTCATTGGCGCTAACCACTTTGTTAGGGTCGTTAGGCATAATTTTTCGCGCTGTTATTTTATTAGGACCCAAAACTCGCTGTCCGTCTTTACTCAGTAATTCAAAGTTTACGGTTTCAATAAGTTGGTATTCTACGATGAGTGCTCGGTCACCTAAAGCAGTGCTGCGTTTATGACTAAGGCTGTCGAGAATGTTCAGCTGATAGTTGGCGTCACCAGCCTGATCGGACAATTGAATGCCAGAGCTCGTTAGCAGGTTGCGCAATTCCACCGACAGTTGTGAGTGTTTGTTGATGCCCCCGATGTAAATGGGCTCAACCCCTTGGGGGAGATCAACATTGCCGCGCAATTGGAACCCACAAGCCGTGAGCAGAACGATTGCTGAGGTCAATAATAAGCGGCGATTTAGTAGTCGAAATATTTTCATGACTGACTCGGGCGTGCTTGATTCATAATTAGGGTCATTTGACGGCGATAGTGACCAGTTTTCCCGGAATAACTTTGCGCATTTTCACTTCTTTATCGTCAATATATTTCATCACGTTGCTATCGGCGAATGCTTGTTCAAGAATACTCTCTTCGCTGGCGTCGGCAGCTACTTCTATTTTGGCTCGCACTTTTCCGTTGACTTGAACGACCAGCTCGATGGTATCGCGGATCATGGCTTGCTCGTCAACAATAGGCCATTGTGCATCGATGACGGCGCCTTTGTTTCCCATAGCATTCCACAGCTCGTGGCAAAGGTGGGGTGCAACAGGTGATAGCATGATAACAATCGCTTGCAGGGCTTCGCGTTCTACAGCAAGTCCCTGATCATTGTCGGTCGGCAATTTGGAGAGATTATTGGTTAATTCCATGATGGCGGCAATGGCTGTATTAAACGTTAATCGCCGTCCGTAGTCATCGCCGACTTTTGCGATAGTTTCGTGCAATTTCCTGCGCAGGGCTTGCTGATCTTTGTTGAGGCTCTCAACGTTTAGTGTCGGTTTTTTTGCGTTTTGAAGATGACTGTAAACCCGGCCCCACAATCGATGGAGGAATTTATGCGCTCCACCCAAGGCAGAGTCTGACCATTCAAGAGACTGCTCTGGTGGTGCCGCAAACATAATGGAGAGGCGAACGCTATCGGCGCCGTATTGCTCAATCATTTCTTGTGGGTCTACTGTGTTACCTTTCGACTTGGACATTTTAGTGCCGTCTTTCAAAACCATACCTTGGCACAGTAGACGGTCAAAAGGTTCATCACAATTGATAAGGCCTTCATCTCTCATCAGCTTGTGGAAGAAACGGGCGTAAAGCAGATGTAGAATGGCGTGCTCTATGCCACCAATATACTGGTCGACAGGTAGCCAATAGTTAGCAGCATCGGTGTCCAGCATACCTTCTTCGTAGTCAGGACAGGTGAAACGTGCGTAGTACCATGATGATTCCATGAACGTGTCGAAGGTATCGGTCTCCCGCTCGACAGGCTTGCCATCGAGTTGGTCTTTTTTCCACTCTGGATCTGATTTTATCGGCGAGCTCACGCCATCCATAACGACATCTACAGGCAGTAAAATCGGCAAGCGATCGGCAGGTACGGCGATTTCGCCACCGTCAGGGAGATTGAATATGGGGATAGGAGACCCCCAATACCGCTGTCGGGATACACCCCAGTCGCGCAACCGATAGTTTGTTGTTTTTTTACCTTTGCCTGATTGTTCCAACGTTTTGGCGATAGCATC
>CAYNZI010000224.1:0-5283 GCA_964401565.1 uncultured Spongiibacteraceae bacterium | reverse complement strand
CAAGTTTACGATGTGGTGTGGTCAAATGATCGCAAGCCTGACTCAAAAGGGAGTTTGCCCGCGGTGGGTAATACGGTTGATGCCGCAACGGCGTCCTGGACCAATACTATTGGTTCTCCCGAACTGGGCACGGTCTGGTCCGACCCGGACTTCGATCCTGAGCAGCGAGCATTTTACTACGCTCGTGTGATTGAGATACCGACTCCCCGATGGTCTACTTACGATGCGTTCAGGTTCGGCGTGCCATTACCTGAAGGTGCCCCCGTAACGACTCAAGAGCGCGGATATACGTCGCCTATTTGGTATACGCCTTAACAACAAAAAAGGGAGCCAGGTAACAGGTTCCCTTTTTTGTGCTCTCGCTACTGGTTGAGAAAAATTGATCACTCAGACTGATCAATAGTGTCCGTCTTGTAATTGCGCTGTATGTCGGCGCTGTTTACAATGCGAGCTTTCTAATGACTCATTACACTTTAATATGACTGAACCTGTATTGCTTCACGAATCAATTGTAGACGCCTCTGAAATTGATTCGTTAGGACATTTAAACGTTCGCTATTACGTAGCGCGGGCACGCAAGGCAAGCCATGCTTTACTAAAACAAACGGGCATTACACTTCAGGAAGGTGAAGTTGTTCGCTGGACAGATACATTTAATCGCTTTCATCGGGAGCAGTTCGAAGGGGCTAGGTTACAAACGTATGGCGGCTTCATTCCTTCCGAAGGCATTGAGGACGAATCACAGGGGCTTAGTCGAGCCTATTTTGAGATAAGAAATCCTAATTCAAAAACGCTTGCGGCTAGTTTTGTTGTGTCAATGAAGATAGTGAATTCGGTGGGACAGGTTGTGAGTGACCTAGACCGGATACAGATGAGCCAGAGGTCGGAGCAATACATCGCGCTACCTACTCATGGAGCGCCGCGTACGCTAAGCCTCAGGGAGCCCGACAGTGTTACCCTCGAACAGATTGAAGCCATTGTTCATGAAGGTTCAACGCCTGACATGATGAGTGGTCGACGGGAATGTATAGTTCTACCTGAAGACTGTGATACAGAGGGACGATTGAAAGAAGACGTCGATCTTATGCATGTGCTGCATCGCCCGCAACCAGGGCAAGATCTCACAGACATGGGCCCGCCTATTTTGAAAGATGATCAAGGTCGGCGTTTCAGTTGGGCGATGTTAGAAACACGATCATTTAGGTGTCAGCGACCAGCAGCGAATGATGTCGTCATCTCAATTGGAGCGGATCTATCGACTGGCGACAAGTGGCGCTATACCCGCCGCTGGATGTTTGCCAAGGAGTCAGGTTTGTTGCTTGCTGTGAATGATTCTATCGGTATCTGTATAGATTTGGATGCTCGCAAGTCGATTGTAATTCCACCGGCATTGAAAAGTACGATTGAAGCGAATTGTCTCCCGCAATTTCTTTAAAATGGTTGCCACGCTAGAATACATCTCCTTCCAATAACGGGAGGGGACCTAAAAGAGTACTCCCAATGGTCTATACCCATATTCTCTATGATGTCGTCGACCAGATCGCGACAATCACGCTTAATCGCCCAGAAAAGATGAACGCTTTTACCGGCACGATGATGAAAGAAATAATGGACGCGTTTGACCGGACTGATGCCGATGATAATGTCCGAGCGGTAGTGATGACGGGTGCGGGTGACCGAGCCTTCTGTGCTGGAGCAGATCTAACACCCGCAAGTGGTAAAAAGCCCTTCGCCAACGAAGAGATCGTTGATGACTATTCCGACCCACGGGTGCGCGATGGAGGGGGCCTTCTCACCTTGCGCATGTACCAATCTTTGAAACCGGTTATTGGCGCGATCAATGGTGCTGCGGTGGGTATAGGCGCTACCATGTTATTGCCGATGGATATACGGCTTGCCAGTGAGAAAGCGCGCTTTGGTTATGTCTTTGCCCGCCGCGGGATTGCTCCGGACGGCGCCGCAAGTTGGTTCTTGCCCAATATTGTTGGCCGGGCACAAGCGCTTGAATGGTGCATGACCGGGCGAGTGTTTGATGCTGAGGAAGCACTAAAAGGCGGGCTCGTCCGTTCGCTACACAAACCGGAAGAGCTGCTCGATGCTGCCTATACTCTGGCCCGAGAAATCGTCGATAACACGGCGCCTGTTTCCGTTGCCGTGACCCGGCAGATGCTTTGGCAACTACCCGCCGCCAGCCATCCAATGGAGGCACATAAAGTGGATAGCCGAATCATCTACAAACGGGCGAAATCTGCCGATGCCAAAGAGGGGATTGCGAGTTTCCTTGAAAAACGCACACCCGACTATCCGGATAAAGTCTCAACCGATTTACCAGACAGCTTCCCTTGGTGGAATGAACCTGTTTATGAGTAATTAACAAAACGGGGAAGGGCATTTCGTTTTTTCCTCACCGACTGACACCGTAAAGCAAAAAAGCGTTACATTCAGTCGAGCGACAATTTAAGGATGCAACATGACTGAACAACTGGTTCTACGAGAGGACAAAAATGGCACGGCGTATCTGACGCTAAACCGTCCGGATAAGCTCAATGCGCTAACCGTTGGCATGTTTGAAGCACTGAGAAAACACATTGAGAAAATCGCCAAAGACGCCGCCGTTAAATGTGTTGTGATATCGGGTGCAGGGAAGTGTTTTTCTGCAGGCCACGACCTTGCGGATATTGCCACCGGCGAGCGTGTACCTTCTCGGGGTTGGCATTCAGAGACCTTGCGAATGATGGAGCGATTACCAAAGCCTGTGATTGCTGCGGTACATGGACACTGCTACACAGGCGCGCTGGAAGTTGCTTTAGCCGCTGACTTTATATTGGCGGCCAAGAGCGCCAAGTTTGCCGATACCCATGCTAAATGGGCACTGACCCCTATTTGGGGTATGAGTCAACGTTTGCCACGGAGGGTCGGTATCGCGACCGCTAAACGCATGATGTTTACGGCGGCAACTTATAGTGCCAACGAAGCGCAGGCGATGGGTCTGGCAGAAGTGGTATTTGATAACGAGAATTTTATGGACGAAGTTGAGGCTTTCTGTGATCAAGTCTGTACTAACTCTTCATTCTCACATGCAGCAAACAAACGATTACTCGAAGCCACTGACAGCAACTCACTCGATGGTGGTTTGCAATGGGAAGTCCAGATGACGGAAGGGCATGGCCCCGATATGGATGAACGGATTGGTGCTTTCACCAAAAAATAGGCAAAAAACTATATTCTGCATAAACTAAAAACACTGGTAACTATTTTTATGAAAAGCAAAGAACAAATAATTGAAGAAAGAAATCGACAGAGCCCTAAGTTCATCAGTCTACTCGGTGGAAAGTTAGTTGATTTCGATACGGAAAAAAGTGCGTGTACATTTGAATTCAATATTGGAACAGATTACTGTCATTCCATAGACGTTGTACAGGGCGGCTTTGTTACTGCCATGTTAGATATTGCTATGAGTCATGCTGTATTTCTAAAAGATCAAGATATTACTGGCGTTTCATCCCTGGAAATAAAAACCAGCTACCTGGAGCCAGCCCGCGCCGGAAAATTACGGGTTGAAGGATGGGCGGTAAAGCAAGGCTATAAAATCGTTTTTATGGAGGGCCATATTTACAACGAAAACAATGTGTTGATAGCAACAGCCAATACGGTAAGTAAAGTATCAAGGGCAGCCAAATAATATTACCGTAACTTTTTCAAAGCGCGAGTATTGTTTGTTATCTATTCGTTATTTAGACCCTGGTCTCGCAATAATTTTTTTCCACAATAGCGCGCTCAATGTCAGCTGCGGCTTCACTTTGGTTGCGCGCTCATCATTATTACCGGCGTGAAATAAAATGACTGGGAACTTTCAATTGAAGTGTGTTATAACCGCTCTTGATTCATGTACATAATTAGTCTCTACGCAAACAATAAAAGAGAGCATTGTTCTATGTTAAAAATTGGATTAGTTATTGTGTTTTCAATCGGGTTAGCTGCTTGTTCCGGTGGCAACGGCACAAAAAATGGTGAACCCTTACTGACTTATGGAAACGAAGCGCCAACATTGGAGCAGAATCCTGAACAACTCGATTTGGTGATATTTGGCGGTACAGCCGGGGTAGGCTTACAAACGGCTAAACTGGCTTTGGAGCGTGGTCACAAAGTAACTTCAATAAGCCGTCGTCCCGAGCGAATGACGCTCGAACATGAGAATTTAAACAATCTTAAAGGTGATATCACTCACCTGGACTCTTATTCCTCTTTTATCAAGGGCAAAGACGCGGTAATCAGTACAATAGGTGTGGATCCATCAAGTGAAAAGATAACGATTTATTCCGAGGGCATGAAAAACATACTCAACGCCATCGGGTCGAACAGCTCGACCCAGGTAGTTACCATTACGGGAATAGGCGCAGGTGATAGCAAGGGGCATGGTGGCTTTTTTTATGATCGTATCATCAACCCCTTTATGCTCGAAGAAGACTACGCAGACAAAACACGGCAAGAAGCCCTTTTGCGTAGCAGCCAGTCTCGATGGACCATCGTAAGGCCTGGTTTTCTAACAGACGATGCCAGTGAAACACGTTATCGAGTACTACTCGATATGGACAATGTCCTCTCTGGCGATATTTCACGCGCCGACGTATCACACTTTCTATTGGCGGTAGTGGAGCAGGGGGCTTATATTAACGAGACTGTTTTTCTTTCTAATTAATTCAATTTCTTCATGGTCTTTTATCCCGCTTGGGATCAGGGTTGTGACGGCTAACGTAAAGAAAATAACAGGGGCTACCACAACAAAGACGCTAAAGGCCACGTCCAAATTAACAAATCGGTACGCCCAGATTCCGCTTATGTGGCCGATAACGTTAAAGATTAATCAAAAGGCAAGCATTAAGAACAGAGAATAATTTTTAACGAAATTCCAGTTTCGTACGATATGGCCCAGATAAGTCAGAATCACTGATGTCGCTATTGCACCTACAAGTCCAACCAGAACCATCAAGAATTCGAAGTAGATCATCTAGTCGTCAGCACGTAAAGCGAAGGGTGGCTGTCCATCACCGAAACGGCGAACGTTGATAACCTTGTAGGTACTTCTCAATAACTGCATTGTCGGTGACCAATAACCCTTAGTGGCTGAATTTCCAACGGGTGCAAGCAAAATTGACTGCCTGGAAAATCTGGTGCATTGAGTATAAGAGGAACAAACACCTTTTCTTGACCATCTTACCCTAAGTAATGTAAGCGCCAAACCAAGCCCATCTATTAAAATCGCCTAGGCCTCGTTAATCTTCT
>CAYNZI010000223.1:0-5291 GCA_964401565.1 uncultured Spongiibacteraceae bacterium | reverse complement strand
TGCATGTGATTGCGGCTAAAGCGGTAAGTTTTAAAGAGGCGGCTACTGAAGAGTTCAAAAGCTATCAGCAACAGGTCATCAATAACGCAAAAGTGATGGCGGAGACCTTCATGGCGCGCGGCATTAAAATTGTTTCAGGTGGCACAGACAATCACCTGATGTTGGTTGATCTGATCGGTAAAGAATATACCGGCAAAGATGCCGATGCAGCATTGGGAGAGGCGTTTATTACGGTCAATAAAAATGCAGTTCCTAATGATCCCCGCTCACCGTTTGTGACGTCAGGCTTGCGCGTTGGAACGCCTGCCATTACTACGCGTGGTTTTAAGGAAGATGAAACTCGCGAGTTGACCCATTGGATGTGTGATGTACTGGAATCGCTGGAAAGCGGCAATAGTGAAACGGTTATCCCGCAGATAAAAGCTAAGGTGCTTGATGTTTGCGCTCGCTTCCCCGTGTACAAATAGTCAGAGGTCGAGCCTGTCGGGCGTCTGACGTCCGGCAGGTCAAGCTGTTACAATACTGTTCGCTTTCATTTCGAATAAGGTCAATGACATGCGCTGTCCCTTTTGTTCCCACGACGATACTAAAGTTATCGACTCTCGGCTGGTGGCAGAAGGCGGTCAGGTGCGTCGGCGTCGTGAGTGCGCAGCCTGCGCTGAGCGATTTACCAGTTACGAAACTGCTGAGTTATTAATGCCAAAAATCATCAAGCAAAATGGTAACAGAGAACCGTTTGATGAGAACAAGATGCGGGCGGGTTTGTTGCGCGCCTTGGAAAAACGGCCGGTGAGTATTGAGAAAATAGAAACAGTTGTCAGTCAGATTGAGCATGCTCTGCAGGCGACTGGTGAGCGAGAAGTCGCGTCGTTGGTGGTGGGAGAATTGGTTATGGATAATCTGAAAAAGCTGGATCAGGTTGCCTATGTACGATTTGCGTCGGTTTATCGAGATTTCAAAGACCTGAATGAGTTCCGGCAGGAAATTGACCGCCTGGCGGAAGAGCCGGACCAGACTGGCAGCGATGATTGAGTAGATACGGGCCGTGGTCATGAATGATACAGAATATATGCAGCTGGCTATCGAACTGGCCGAAAAGGGTTTGTATACGGCTTCGCCAAACCCTCGTGTTGGCTGTGTTATCGTTCGAGACGGGCAAATTATTGGTCGTGGTTACCATGTTCGCGCTGGACAGGCTCACGCTGAAGTTAATGCTATCGCGGACGCAGGCAATGTTGACGCTGCAACCGCCTATGTGACCCTTGAACCCTGCAGTCACACGGGTCGAACACCTCCGTGTAGTGACGCATTAATCGCCGCCAATGTCGCAAAAGTAGTTGTTGCGATGACTGATCCGAACCCGCTGGTTTCGGGCAGCGGAATAGCCAAACTTGAGCAGGCCGGTATCAGTGTTGAGGTTGGGCTGCTGGAGTCGCAGGCTCGACAATTGAATCCTGGATATATCAAGCGAATGGAGTCTGGCTTGCCTTGGGTTCGAGTAAAGCTGGCGATGAGCCTTGACGGCCGCACCGCCATGGCGTCAGGTGAGAGTCAGTGGATCACGGGAAAGGAGGCTCGAAGTGACGTGCAGCGACTGCGTGCACAAAGTTGTGTCGTAATGTCTGGCGTCGATACGGTGATTGCTGATGATGCTTCTTTAACAGTAAGAGCGGATGAGTTGGGTTTGGATACTGGTTTGGCCATGCAGGCGGCAGCGCAACAGCCCGTGCGAGTGGTATTGGATTCCAGCTTGAGACTGCCGTCGACAGCAAAAATACTGTCCCAGCCTGGTCGGTTGATAATCATGACCGTTATAGAGGATTTGGCCGCCGAACAGGCATTGGTGGCGATGGGTGCAGAAGTTGTCCGTTGTGGTAGTAAAAACGGGCAGGTAGATTTAGCTAAAGTGCTGCAGTTTTTAGCAAAGATAAACGTTAACGAAGTGTTGGTTGAGGCGGGTGCTACCTTGTCGGGAGCATTGGCAGATGCCGGTTTGGTTGATCAATATACAGTGTATATGGCGCCGACATTACTTGGAAGTGATGCGCGCCCTTTGTTACAGTTGCCGTTGGCTACAATGGCAGAGCAGCGGCGATTGCAAATTGACAGTATTAGACCGATTGGGGATGACTGGCGTATCAACGCACGACCAGCAAAAAAATAGCGGAAAGTTGCAACTATGTTGTTGCTTTCCAAATGGGTTAATTGGGGTACAGAAAAATGGCATTAAATACGGTAGAAGAGCTGATCCAGGATATTCGACTCGGTAAAATGGTTATCTTGATGGATGACGAAGATCGTGAAAATGAAGGCGACCTGGTGATGGCTTCTGAGTGTGTTAAGCCGCAGGATATTAATTTTATGGCAAAAAATGCCAGAGGGTTAATTTGTCTGACCGTGACCGAGGATCGTTGTCGTCAGCTTGACTTGCCATTGATGGTTGACGGTGCCAATGGCGCGCAATTTGGTACTAATTTTACACTGTCGATAGAAGCTGCTGAGGGCGTCACAACGGGTATTTCTGCGGCTGACCGGGCGCATACAGTACGCACTGCCGTTGCACGAGGCGCGAAACCGGCTGATATTGTTCAGCCGGGCCACATCTTCCCAATTATGGCGCAGCCGGGAGGTGTATTGACACGCGCTGGTCACACCGAAGCGGGTTGTGATCTTGCGCGCATGGCAGGGTTTGAAGCGTCTGGAACCATTGTAGAAATCATGAACGAAGACGGTACGATGGCCAGGCGGCCCGAGCTGGAAAAGTTTGCGGTTGAGCATGATCTGAAAATCGGCACCATTGCCGATTTGATTCACTACCGGGTTGTTAACGAACGTACTATAGAGAAGATCAGTGAAGGTTTGGTAAATACTGATTTTGGTGAGTTCACTCTTCATACCTATAAAGATCTGTTAGCTGGCGAAATTCATCACGCGCTGGTGAAAGGTGATGTTGCTAAGGATGATGCAACGCTTGTGAGAGTTCATCACGTGTCGTCTATTCGTGATTTGTTCTACACCCAGCCTGATACGTCGCCGAATTGGAATATTCGTCGCTGTATTGAGCGGGTCGAAAATGAAGGTAGTGGTGTTGTGGTAATGCTTGCGCAGGGTGAATCTAGTGCCGAAATATTGGCGAGCGTAGATATTGCTATGGGTAAGACGCCAGCGCCGATTCCAGTTTCTGAGGGAAGCCGGAATGTTTATTTGACCGTTGGTCTTGGGTCACAAATACTTAGGGATGTTGGCGTCAATAAGATTCGTTTGATGGGGCCTCCAATAAAATATAATGCCATTTCAGGTTTTGATCTCGAGGTTGTTGACTTTATTTCGCCTGAGTGAGAGTCAATTGTTGGTGAAAAATTCATGTCGAGTCAGCTGACATAGATACGTTGAGTTATAGAAATACAGAAGCGAGAATGATCTAGCTATGAAAGGTATTGATACACCAGAATATGACCAGGCTGTACTGGCGGGAAAAAAAATTGCCATTGTAGTGACGCGCTGGAATAAGTTTATCGTCGACAAGTTGTTGACGGCAGCGACGCTGCATCTGACAGATAATGGAATCGTTGAGTCAGATATTGTTACTATCATGTGTCCAGGGGCATACGAAGTGCCGCTGATGTGTCAGCACGTCGCGGCTTCAAAAAAATATGATGCCATTATAACACTGGGTGCGGTCATTCGTGGCGGTACTCCGCATTTTGAGTATGTTGCAGGGGAGTGCTCCTCCGGTGTTATGCGTGTTAGTTTGGATGCTGGGCTTCCAATTGCTTTTGGTGTGCTGACAGTCGACAATGAGAAGCAAGCGTTAGAGCGCTGTGGTGTTGGTGAGAACTCAGAAAACAAGGGTGAAGAATCTGCCGCTTGTGTACTAGAAATGCTGTGTGCGATTAGCAGCTTGTAATTATTTTTTCCCGATTCGCTTAACGAGTAATACTGTGTCCAATAAAAAAGAATTTAGTCCCGCGGCTCGCCGCAAAGCACGCCATTACGGTATGCAAGCTTTGTATCAATGGCAGATGACAAAGTACGCTGTTAAGGATATCGAATTGGAGTTTTTGGCGGACTACGATTTTGCTAAAGTCGATGTTGAGTACTTTCACGATATTATTCATCACGTGCCCGCTAATTTGGAAGAGCTTGAGGCGGCGTTTATACCCTATCTGGACCGTCCAATTGGTGAGCTGGATCCTATCGAGTTGTCGTTGTTACGTTTGGGAAGTTATGAATTGGTAAAGCGCATTGATATCCCCTATAAAGTGGTGATCAACGAGGCGGTTTCCCTGGCGAAAAAATTTGGTGCGACTGATGGCCATAAATACATCAACGGTGTGCTTGATAAGTTGGCGGCGCAGGTGCGGACCATTGAAATAAAGGCGCAGCAAAAATAACAACCGTTGTCACCGTGTGACAATAGCCGTGGTTAGTAATCGATAGGTAATGGGTGGTTGATAACGGGTATCGGCCGCGCAACAATTAACGCCGGAAAAAACGGATGACGGGAAGTGGTAAACTAACAGAGTTCGAACTCATTGCCCGCTATTTTTCTGATGTCGGGTGCTCCTCGGAATCAACAATCGCCTCGGTACCTCTATCGATTGGTGACGACTGCGCGCTGATCTCAGTGCCTGTCGGTAAAGAGCTCGCTATTTCCATTGATACCTTGGTTATGGGTTGTCATTTTCCTGAAGAAGCTAGTCCCTACCAGATTGGGCAGCGAGTACTTGCTGTGTCTGTGAGTGATCTCGCTGCCATGGGTGCTACGCCGCTGGCATTTACTCTGGCTCTCACGCTACCGGAGGTCGATCAGGATTGGTTGGCCGGTTTTAGTCAGGGACTGCGCAAGGCTGCAGATCACTATAGTATTCCACTTATTGGCGGTGATACAACGAGAGGGCCTCTAACGTTAACGGTGCAGGTGCACGGGGCTGTAGCGTCTGGCCGGGCATTAAAACGAAGCGGTGCAGATATTGGCGATAGTGTTTTTGTCACCGGTAGTTTGGGTGATGCAGCGGCGGCGTTGGCAATGATTCAGCAGCGACTTACTGTGGCTCGCGAAGACGATAAATCTTTCCTCATCTCTCGCTTCTATTGTCCGGAAGCCAGAGTAAATTTGGCTGAGAAATTATTGGGCTGTGCCAGCGCGGCCATTGATATATCCGATGGCCTGCTGGCTGATCTTGGTCATTTATGCCGTTCGTCAGCAGTGGCAGCAACGATTTATCACCAGCGACTACCGCTGTCACCCGTACTCGATTCCCTTGTAGCGAAACAACAGGCTGTTGGTT